>CAZXQV010000177.1:0-2717 GCA_964643195.1 uncultured bacterium
GCCTGAAGAATAACAGCGACGATAACACCGGTACTTAAAACAGCGGCTGCACCAACCCCTGTTACCATGCCAGGGAAATAAACCATCAGCATCAGTAATAGGAAGAGCATAAAGGGCGATCGTCTGAAAGCAACTAGAATATCCCAAGCAATTGCTTCCATACTGCCGGATTCTTTCATGATTTGCAGCATGATCAATGCAGTGAAAATCACCAACTTGATATAGATGTAATACATGGGCCCTTCGATTAGATGGCGCCACGGAATTCCAAATCCACCTGCCATGGCTCCAATCGAGACTGATAAGAACAAGTTCAAGGCCAGAGGAATATTTTGTTTTAAAAGCCGCCCAATGCCCCAAATCGCAGCACAACTCACACCCATCGTTATTAAAACAATTTGAGCTGTTTGGTACATCTGGGCATCATGTGAAAAGCTGTTCACAATACACGCTCCAAATTATTATGTGAGGAAGTAATCCAAAGTAGATTTTATATTTTAAGTGATCTTAGTAAAGTGTAGTCAAAGAACGTAGGCATTTTCGGATACTAACGCTCCTTGACTAGACAAAGAGACAGGAATCGTTTCCCACCGCATGGGATCATTTCAGAATTGTTTTCAATGCATCAGAAACTTGGCTGAGCTTCTCAACTTCAACGAAGGGCGTGTTGTTTTTCTTCGCTAATGTTGTGAACAGAGAATCCTTATTGCCATCTTTATAAACAACAATCGTATCAAACTTATCGCCATAGGTTTCGATGATCTTATTAGACATCTGATCCCGACGACCCTCACCGCCTATCTGAACCGCTATAACTTTGATACCCTTTTCTTTGGCTATCTTAAGAATCTCTGCTGCTCTAGCAATTTCTGTATCGAGATTCACACCAGCTGCGCCAAACCCCTTCAAGCTAACACCAAGGCTGACGATAACAGTTTTAAATTCTTTTATTTTATCAGCGGAAGCCAATGTCTCATAGGTTACGGTTGACCCCAAGCGTTTAGCTAAAACAGAGATCGTATTGCCATCTGGAGCCTGCCCAAACGATGTGACGAGCACTGGATATTCGGCTTTGACAGGATCTGCAGCCCATGCAGCACCTGCTGAGCAACCGACGGCTACCAAAGCAGATGCCAAAACCTTCACGAACCATGATTTAATATTTCTCATCGCTTTTCCCTTTTCTGAAACAGTGAACTAAATATCGAATCTATTTCGATAATGTCGAATTAAATTCGATAAACAAGAGTTTCGGAGCGCGACATTTAGAAGCATTTAAAAATAAATGAGAGATTATTTGCTTACTTGATTGATCTCATTTCCCTTTTTCTCTCTACTTTTAAAAAAAAGAGATGTGAACAAAGATGCGATGAGAATTGTGACGATCTTTCAAGACGGCCCCAAAGGCACACGTCTAATAGTTTTTCTTTTGATGCGTAAACAGGTTCGTGGGCTCATGGATTAAAGCTCTAACAGTCTGGAACTGCTGTTGGAAACGGTCTACAAAATCTCCAACACTCCAATAGCCATCCTTCACCAAAAGAGGTTACAAGCAGCAGACTGTTCTGCTATGGTTTACAGCCTAAATTAAGTAGGTTTTAAAGTGCATTTCGATCAAATTATCTCGTAATTTTCTATAATTGTTCGTATATTCCGTGCTTTATCTGAAAAATCTGGTTCCAGTCTGGAGAAAAGAGTTCTAAGTGTGTCTTATGGTCTTAGATTATTACAAAAATATCAGACCCGTTGATAGCTTATCGATTCGAGAGGGCTATAATTTTGAACATAGGTATCATTGGAAATGAGTGTTAAGCTTAAAACAACGAAGAAAATTGGCCAGATACTTGATTGTTTTTCAACGACCGAACCAAGTTGGAGTGCCACAGAACTTTCCCTCAAGCTCAATATTCCTGTCACAACAATCCATGGCATCCTGGCCGATTTGGTGGCTCTTGATTTTTTAGATCAAAATCCGCAAACGAAAGAATATCGCATTGGCTTTCGTTATATGGAAATGGGCGTTCTGCATTCAAATAGTTTTGAGCTGAACAATATTGCCCATGGGCTCATGAAAGAACTGACTCTTGATGTTGGTCACTTTGTTGGTCTCAGCGTCCTATATCGTGGCTGGATGTATATCTCCATGTCAATTCTCCCCCAAGAACGGGCGAGTGAATTCAGATATGCGGGATCACGTTTTCCAGCTCATCTGACAGCTGGAGGAATGGCTATCCTAGCTCATGTCAACGATGAGACTATTAAACAGTACTGTTCGATTGACTGGGAAAACAGCTATGCTTCATCCATAGGAGAAAAAGAGTTGCATAAGCACATTACCACAATAAAAAAGGCAGGTTATGCAACTCCGTTTTCAGCAACCATCAATAGCCGTCCGCGCTCTATCGCAGCACCAGTTTTCGGACGATCTGGCAAAATTCTTGCTAGCTTGGTCATCATCGGACATCGGGAAGGCTTCTCTCAAGAAGAAATTGATCAGCTCGTAAAGCCTCTGGTCTCTTCAGCCGATCAAATTTCGATGCGTAGCGCTCATCTAAATAGCCAAGAAAAGTATGTCTGAAGGCACAAAAGGGAAACATCACTGAGGCATAGGGAGCTTAATTTCAAAACTAGTGCCGTTTTTTGAAGGCAGAAGTTTTATTGTACCGCCATGGGATTGTAACATGGAGCGGACAATGCCTAACCCCATGCCGGTGCCG
>CAZXQV010000178.1:0-2709 GCA_964643195.1 uncultured bacterium
CGTTCTGACTGTCATAGAGCGCGCTGAATCTGGAATAGCTCTACCATCTGCGCTCTCTCTAGCTATTAGAAATGCACCTCGCTTATTATCCAAATACAAGATCCACCCATTCCCATCTCTAAAAGCTTGACGCGTTTCCAGCTTTTCATTGAGAGAACGAGCGACATCATGAGCGTCTCGCTCATCATAGCCGTTCTCGGAAATACGTTTTTGACGCGCAGCTTCCGCTTGCTGTCTCTCGCTAAAGGTCGCATTACGGACGATTTCACCACTCTCTGCAAACCACTTTTCGCGCCCCTCTTTTGTACCGATTGTGTGGATTGCTCCAAAAACAGTGGCTGTTATAGCTGCTTGCTTGGCAAGTCTTCCTAGGGCTGCAGCATCTCCCTTTTTTGTGATCTGATGCTTCACAAAGGACCACACTTTCTTACCAGCCCCAAGCAAGCTTGCCCTCGCACCAGGATGGAGCATAGCTGGTGCAGTCACCACAGCCCCTACCCCTGTTGCAATAGCAGCCAAACCAGTCAGTACCCCTCGACCAATCGCCCTCGCAGCAGGGACTAGTGTGTCCTTCTTAACAGTAGTTCTAACAACTGAAATTGCACGGCGTCCTAGGTATCCAGTTGTAGTAGATGTAACTTCACCATCCTGAAGCCCCGCTTGTTCCAGTGCTGCATCGGTGCGTGCTCTGCTGATTGGATCATGTGCCATAGTTAAGCCTATTATAAATTAAACATGTATAACTATTATACAATAATATATTATTAATTTAAATTTATTAATAATTAATATATAGTTAATCATCAAAACATTCCCAACCGCCCCCAAGAGCCTTATAGAGAGCTATATATTGTTCAAAGAGAGCCGCCCTTGCATCGATTAAGTGACTTTTTACTTCTAGAGAAGAGAGTCTGGCCTGATCAATAGCACTTTTAGGAGCGAACTGTTCCCTATAAAGAGCTTCGCTATTTCCCAAAAGAATTTGACTGTTTTGTAGGCTCTCTTCGACTTGAGAAAGCTGTTTTTGCTTCGATTGATAAGAGATTAAAGCATTATCAACATCATGGAAGGCAAATAGGGCGATTTTGCAGTACTCGAGGAGCGCCTCTTGCTGCTCAGCTTTTGCGATCTTAAATCTTGCCAAAAGCCTGCCTCCTTCAAAAATGGGCCATCGCGTAAAAAAATTATAAAGCGCGGTGTAGCTCTGATTCTGAAAAAATTGAGAAATTTTTTGGCTCAGGTATCCGACATCAGCCAGGAGATCGAATTTAGGGAAGAAGTCCGACATCGAAAGTCCCACCTGTGCAGTTTTGATCGCAAGAGCCATTTCCGCCGCTCTAACATCGGGGCGTCTGCAAAGTAGGGTTGAGGGTAGACCGACAGCGAGAGGATCGGAAAAGGGATGAAGGGGGGTATAGGAAGAGAGTCTTTCATCGAGTGAACCTGGCAAGCCGGTGACAAGATAGGCGAGACCATTTTTAGCGAGACTTTCAAAAGCTCTAAGGGCTATCAGCTGCTCTTGTTGAGTGTGCATCTGCTGTTTGATTTCCAAAGCTCTTTGTGAACCGATTAATTGCTCTTTTTCCTGCAGTTGTGTGGCTTCAAGCAAAGAGCATTCTATCTCTAAACTCTCTTTAAGGAGCAGTATCTGTCCCTGAAGCCTACGTAAATCGTTGTAAGCGCGGGCCACTTCTGCAATCAGGGTGAGAGTTGTCGCCCGCTTTCTCTCGATTTCAGCGGCACATGCGGCTTCAACAGCTTCGCTGCCTCGTTTTGCTTTGCCAAAGAGGTCGATTTCCCAATGAGCATCAAAGGAAGCATCAAAAACATTAAAGGCAGAACTTGTGCTAACGAGGGGAAAGTCATCGCTAAGATGAAAGCGCGCAGCATCAAAATCAAGACCGATGTGTGGCCAGGCTTGAGAGAGCGCTTCTTTTCTCGCTGCACGAGCGCGTTTGATGCGCACTGTAGCGATGTGGCTGTCAAAATTGCAGGCGATACTCTCTGCAATCAACTCAGAAAGTAGGGCATCTCCGAAAAGTGTCCACCATATTTCTGGAGGCTCTTCGTTTAATTCTGCAACTTGCCAATCAGATGGAGTGGTCACTACCGGTCTACAAAAATTGGGGCCAAGAGCGCAACCTGTACAAAATAAAAAAATCGTGAACTTGAAAAGCGGTTTCATAGCATCTCTTCCTCCAATTGAGGGAAGGGAGGGCGAAGGAACCAGATCAAAATGATCAACAGGATAAAACCTACCGAAGAGATCGTGAAGAAGTCGTTTGCTGCAATCGTGATCGACTGAGAGGCAAGCTGCTCATGTATCCACGCAAATTGTGTAGCAGGCGGAAAATTGCCTTCTCGGAATTTGCCCAAGATCACAGCTAGCTGTGTATTTTTGACTGAAACTAGAGGGAAAAGTGCATTGTAGTGGATCTGCTGCAGTGTTTGGAAAGCCGAGATGCCAACCGCTGTGCCAATGCCGATGCCGATCACGCGGACAAAGTTGAAGACGCTTACAGCATCAGCAATATCGGGTTTTGCCATATCTGAAAGAGCCACGATGTAGCTTGGTATACAGAAGAGTCCGAGTGCAACACCCAGTATAATTCTAGGAGGTAGCAAAGCATAAAAGCTCGCTTGGTCATTAAACTTCCCGGCCCAAAAAAAACTCACTCCAAAAGCGATAAAACTCAAAGTGAGAATAAT
>CAZXQV010000179.1:0-2705 GCA_964643195.1 uncultured bacterium
CAAGCAGTTTGCTCTTCATGTGTAGTGACATGGCCACTATCTAGAATGTAGATTTGAAAGGCCTCTCCAAGTGGTATGGTGTAATAGCTTTCTGGATTTTCTTTCGTGCGGAAGTAATGAAAGAAAAAAGGAGCCTGCGACTTGGGCTGATTATAGCCTCCTACCACTTCATGGTTGCCGATTGCCATCACAAGAGGGGTCATTGCAAAATTTTTGGTATAGACATCTAGCCAATGATCCCACTTACGATAATCGCGACTTGAGACTACATTCGAAGGATAATCTCCACCAAGAAGGACTGCATCAGGTTTCTTAGAAGCAGCAAGCTTTGCTAACTCAGCTGCCTCCTGGGTGTTTTCCCAATCCCCTCCCTCAATAAAACGATAGGGCGGTTGTAAAGCCAATGTTTTAAATACATAACTAGAGTCTTCAACCTCAACAGTATAATCTGTATCCGGCTCCAAGTTTTTCAAATGGAAGTGATAAATCCTTCTACGATCGGGTATTGGCATTTCAAAACCGGCAACTGTTGTAGCTACCCCATTGCAATAGAGAGTCAGCTCTCTTGGAGTTTGGACTCCATGGATCGTAATCGTTGCAGTGGTGCATGGATCATCTTGCCAAGTGAGATAGCTATGACGAATGAAGCTTGAGAATATTAGGAAGAGCGCTGGCGCACAGCTTCGTATAATAAAAGCGTAGTAGCCATCGCGACATTTAGAGAGTCGGCGACCCCTTTCATCGGAATTTTGACTTGCAGCTGCTTCATCCATTTCTCTGAAAGCCCATATTGCTCCGTTCCCACAGCAATCGCGATTGGACCCGACAGATCAGCATCTGTGTAGACCAAATCCGCTTGTGGGGTCGCAGCAACAATAGCAATCCCCTGTTTTTGAAGCCACTCCAAAGCCTCATCTGAGCTTGCTTCAACGACCGGCTGCGTAAACAGCGTCCCAACAGAAGCGCGGACCACGTTTGGATTAAAAATGTCTGTACAGCGATCACAGACAATGACACCATCAGCACCACAGCCATCAGCAGATCGTAAAATAGTGCCCAAATTTCCTGGCTTTTCAATCGCTTCTGCAACAATGTAAAGCGGATTTTTCGACTTTAGAATGTCAAGACCAAAATGTTGTTGCTTCGCTACCGCCAAAAGACCATCCGGACGATCTCGATAGGAGAGGGAACGGAAAACTTTCTCACTCACAACATAAGTCTCTGCATTGATTTTTTTGATCAACGCTTGTTCATTGATTCCCAAAAAGAGAGAGGGGCAGATGAAGAGCGTTTTGATGGGGAGTGAAGCTCTTGAGAGTTCACGGAAACCTTCGATGAGAAAGAGACCGCTTTCATCACGCTCTCTTCTCTTCCAAAGTTTGCGAGCTGCTTGTATCTTAGGGTTTTGCAAACTTTCTATTTCTGCCATCGTGCAAAGGCTCCACTTGGTAGGGCAAATTTTCCCGATAATTTCATTTCACCAGAATCGATATGACTGCCAAAGCGCTCTTCTAAGAGGTTGCTCAAGACGATTGGTGTAAAGCCAGGTGTATGGCAGCTAAGTAGAACAAAGCGCGGCTCAAACTCGATGAAGGCGTCCAGTAACGGGACGTGATCTCTATCAATTTTGAAGACTTCAAGTGATTTTCCGCGCCCAAAAGTCGGTGGATCGAGGATAATGCCATCATATTTGGCTCCGCGCTTCAACTCTCGTTTGACAAATTTGCGTACATCTTCGACTACCCAACGGATATTGCTGCGGTTATTAAGCTCGGCATTTTCATTAGCCCAGTCAACCATACCACGTGCCGCATCGAGATGGGTCACCTCACCTGGGCAAGCAAAAGTGCTGCCACCTGAGTAGGCAAAGAGATTGAGAATGCGTCCCTGGCCATTGTGTTGTAGCCATTTCCACTGCTCTGCCTGTTCAGGGAAGAGTCCCAGATGGCCAAAATCTGTTCTTTTCAGTTTAAAGTGAATCCCTTCTACACTGACTGTCCAACTTTCTGGTAATTTTTTGAACAGCGTCCACTCTTTGTCTTCAAAGCTGGCATCAGGCTTCCACTCCATGCTTTTATGCCAAAGAGCTGTTGGAGCGGCTCTTTCGAGCGTGATAGTGCCAAAGCGTTCGAGCTTACGCCCCTCACCACTGTCTAGAAGTGCATAACTCATAGAGGCGCTCCAAAATTCTTTGTGAGGATTGATTAATGATTTCTAAACGACTTCCCTGAAAGAACTCAGCCCATGCGAGCGTTCTTTTCTTCTCAATCAATAGATTCTGAATCTTTTCAGCAAGCAACGGATACTCCTTTTAGGTCTGGATGTTGATTTATCCAGGAAAAACAGTCATGCCCAAGACGCACAGGCACATTGATGAGGTGCGAATCAACTTGAAAAGGCGTCGCACGCGTATTGTGCCGTATCCAACGCTGCAATTTAAAAAAAAGTTCGGTGTTTGGAAAACTGCGATCGACCTTAGCAATCTCCCCTTCAGCACTTTGAAAAAGAAAAGGATAGGAAAATTGGATCCCCCAACTTATACCCTCTCCCAAAGCACCCATTTGAAAGTCTCCACTCGCTTCGCTATAGCGCAGGCGTCCCGGCTGCAGCTGCAGAATTGGTAGCTGTGGCCGGCTTAAGAATTTCTCTCCAACGGTTTGTATTTTTATGCTCTGACGATCAGTCGTAAAGGCTAGAGAAAGAGG
>CAZXQV010000180.1:0-2694 GCA_964643195.1 uncultured bacterium
GCAAACGAGCGAAGATAGTGCGAGTAGCACAGCGAGCGAGCGCGCTGCAATTGCAAGCAGTTCCGATCAGCCCCAAGTGGGGGCCGCGGGGGGCGAAAGCCCCTGACAAGCCTATCTCTCTCACTTGCAAAGCAAAGTGGATCCTCGGAGTTTGGGGCGCAGCCCCATTTCTTTGTCTTTGGCCCTTCAGTCTGATGACCCACCTTACGCACTTTTTCTCTCACCGATAGGGCTGCAGACAATCTTAGCCGATCACGCCTTGATCAACTCGCAAGGAGTTGGCCTTCCTTGTGATCGTTATATCTTGACTACATCAATCCCTCTCGGAGAGAGAAAAAGTGCGTGAGGTGAGTTCGTAAATTTTTTCGTTATTGTGTTTGGTAGTCAAAGATTTAGCGTGATTTCCAGCGGGAATTGCTGGCATTGGCATCTCTCTTGCTTCTTTCTCGCTAGATGAAAGAGAATAAAATCAACAAACGCTGGTTATCGCTTTCTATCCTAACAATGATCTTTGTGGGAGGCGGAATCGCTTGGTGGCTGCTTTGGCTGCTCTTATGGCGTTTTGAAATTTCTACCGATGATGCTTATGTGCAAGGAAATATCATCCCCATCACAGCAGAAGTGATGGCACCTGTCACATCGATTTTAGTTCAAGAAAGTGACTTTGTCTATGAGGGTGATCTACTTATTCAACTCAATCCGATGGAGGCAATCGCCCATTTAGAGAGTGCGAAAAGTGGACTTGCCCAAGCTGTACGCAACTACATGCAGCTCAAAGAGCGTGTCAACCAAACAAGAGATGCTCTCTATGTCAAACAAATCGAATTGGCTCAGGCTAATTTCAGTTTAATCCACCATGATAATCTAGCAGATAGTGGCATTCTCTCTGGAGTTGAAATAGAAGCTGCGCGAGCGAATTTTGAAATGGCAGAACGCGGTTTGATGATCGCAGAGTCCCAATATCTACAGGCGCTGACCGATGTCGAGGGATCAACAGTAACGAGTCATCCCCTCGTTAAAAATGCGAGCGCTCAATTAATCAGCGCATATCTCAATCTCCAACACACAAAGATTCGCAGCCCTGTCACGGGCTACATCGGCATAAGAGCCGTTCAACCTGGGGAGCTTGTCACTCCAGGCAAATTTTTGATGAATGTGATCCCCCTTTCAGACATTTGGGTTGCTGCCAATTACAAAGAGAGTTCCCTCAAACATATCGGTATTGGACAAAAGGTAGAGCTTTATTCTGACTTCTATGGAAAATCTGTGCCTTACAGAGGGAGCGTGCGCGGTATCGCTCCTGGGACTGGCGCTGTTTTCAGCTTTCTACCAGCACAAAATGCTACAGGGAACTGGATTAAAGTCGTGCAGCGCGTGCCTGTCCTCATTGAACTCGATCCCGATCAGCTGGAAAAGCATCCTCTTCTTCTCGGCCTTTCTATGCACTCAACCGTCCATGTTCATAAAGATGCTCAACTGCTGCCTCTTACCCCCCTCCCCATTTCCCATCTTTCCACCTCTATTTATCAGGGTGACCAAATCTCTGCAGAAGCCCTTGTCAATCAAGTCATTCAAGAAAACTTCTTTCTGCCTAACACACTGCTTTCATTACTGATCGATGCCAAGCAGTCAAAGCTACCCTTTTTGACAAGCGGGGGTTTCTAAATGGTCCCTCTGAAAGGACTCGCCTTAGTTTTAGCCACTTTGGCTCTTAGCTTGGGAGCTGCCATGGACGCACTAGACATCTCTATTGCAAACGTCTGTATTCCTGAAATCTCTGGCGACCTTGGTGTGACTCCCTTTGATGGTGCTTGGATCATTTCAGCGTACGCCCTCACTAATGCAGCGATGATTCTACTCGCAGGTTTCCTAGCTCTTCGTATCGGTGAAGTCAGATTATTTACACTCTCTGTTCTTGTCTTCACAGTTGCCTCGTTTTTATGTGGTATCGCTCCCAATTTCATCACACTCGTGATCTACCGGCTAATCCAAGGAGCTGCAGCAGGCCCGCTTGTTCCACTCTGCCAAAGCCTTCTACTCAAAAGCTTTCCAGCAAAATTGCGCACTTTAGGTCTCAGCATTTCACTGATGCTTTTAATCATCGCACCGATCTTTGGACCTGTGGTGGGTGGCTACATCACCGATACGATCGGTTGGCGCTGGATCTTCTTTCTCAATGTCCCTCTTGGTTTTATATGTGCAGCTCTTAGCTGGCACACATTGAAAGATCGAGAAACGCCTTTAGAAAAACGTCCAGTTGATGTTGTGGGCCTGATCCTTCTGATAATCGCTGTCGGCTCTTTCCAACTTTTTTTAAGTTTGGGTAATGATCACGGTTGGCTGAGTTCTAACATAGTGATCGCAGCACTCATTACATGCTTGATCGCTGCTAGTTTTTTTGCTGCCTGGACATTGGCATCGAAACATCCGATCATTAACTTTGCTCTCTTCAAAATGCACAACTATTCAGTGGCAAATGTCCTCTCTCTTTTCGCCTATGTCGCCTTTTACGCAGGTTTTGTGCTCTATCCGATCTGGCTACAAATCGAAATGGGTTATACAGCTCTTTGGGCAGGCTATGCACTGATTCCACTTGGTGGTGCGATTCTTTTGCTGACACCGATTACAGGCATTCTTGTAGAAAAAGAGCGTCTTGATATACGCAATATTCTCACTGAGTGTTTAATAGCTTTT
>CAZXQV010000181.1:0-2686 GCA_964643195.1 uncultured bacterium
CCATCGACGAACTGCCATTAGATTCTGTAATATTTGATTCTAAACGAATGGTATAAGGATAATCGGCAAGCTTCGGAGCTGCCGCAAAAAGAGCACGCTCTGCCAGTTTCCCATGTCCTACCTCACGACGCCCAGCAGGTCCTGTTCTACCCACTTCGCCTACACTGAAAGGCGGGAAAAAATATTGCAGATAGAAACGGCTAATGCCATCCTCATCCAAAGTTTCATAGCGCTGACCCATGTTCTCGCCACCCAACGTGCAGACAGCTACGCTTTGCGTCTCACCACGTGTGAAAAGAGCGCTTCCATGTGTGCGCGGTAAATAGGGAGCTTCTACGTCAATAGCGCGAATCTCGTCGACTTTACGACCATCAGCACGGATCCCTTCATCCAAGATCATGCGACGCATTAACTTGGCTGTCACATTCTTAAAGGCCATTTTGATGTCGACTTCGGAGAACTCTTTTTCCATAAAGTAAGCAAGAACTTCCGCTTGAACGCTCGCTGTTGCAAGCTCACGTTCAGCCTTCTTCTTGATACGGACTGCTTTTCCAAGTTCCTTCGAAACCATTTTCTCCATTTCAGAAAGGAGTTCTGGAGACAAAACATGCAAGCCTTCCATATTTTTTGGCTTGCCAACCTCTTTTTGCCATTCAGCAAGAGCATGACAGATCTTCTTGATCGCCACATGACCAAATTCGATGGATTTTAGAACCTCTTCCTCCGTTAGGAAATCACAGAAGCCTTCAATCATCAAAATTGCATCTTCTGTTCCAGCAAGCATCAAATCGAGATCAGACTGCGCAGCCTCTTCGATAGTAGGATTAATGACAAATTTGCCCGCAATGCGGCCCACACGGACACCCGCAACTGGCTTAATTAAAGGAATGTCTGAAACCACAAGGGCGGCTGCTGCTGCAGTAATCGCCAAAGCATCGGGCTTATTGACACCGTCATATGACCAAACATAAGAAAGAATCTGAGTTTCTTTATAGTAACCATCAGCAAAGAAAGGGCGAAGAGGTCTATCGATTAAGCGAGAAACTAAAATTTCACGCTCAGTTGCACGTCCTTCACGCTTGATAAAGCCACCGAGTGACTTTCCAGCTGAACTAAACTTTTCTTGATAATCGACGCGCAGCGGCAGAAAGTCTATCTCTGCTGCAGCCTTTGCTTCCCCACAGGCAGAGGTGAAAAGAATGGTTTCACCCATCTTAAGAAGCACGGCTCCGTTGGCTTGTCTGGCTACCTTACCTGTTTCGAATTCGATCTCTTTATCGTCAGAAATTCTGACCTTCTTGATTTTGCGCTCCATGAATGTAGGGTCTCCGGGTGTAGGACTACTTGCGTAGATTGAGTCTTTTGATCAGATTCTTGTAACGCTCAGTATCCGTCGAGTTGAGGTACTCAAGAAGCTTGCGCCTTTGACCTACTAATTTAAGTAATGAAAGACGTGAGTTGTGGTCTTTAGGAGAACGCTTCAGATGCTCTGTGATCTCAGCAATGCGCTCTGTCAAAATAGCAATTTGAACATCTGCCGAACCAGTGTCTTTTTCGTGCAGTTGAAATTTTTTGGTGATCTCTTCTTTTGTGCCTTTGTCCAATGACATCTGTTTCCTCTCAATTGATTTTGCACCACCATTTTAACATAGCTCAAACTTTCGTGTCGAGAACGATTTCAATCAAAGGTTGACGTTTGTCAAAAAACTCCTTCCGCATAGCGAATTTAATTTCGAAATGGTAGAAAATGCGATCTTTCAAAGTAGGATCGAAAATTAAATTCGCCATACCAAAAAAGAGCTCCATCAATTTTCACTAAATTGCTATAAAGATACTCAAAATCCCAGAGGAAGTGATTTATGAGCGAATATCAGGAAAAGTTTGAATGCATTCAGCCTTGGGTTGAACATGTCATCGAAACTGTCAAAAAAGATCTAAAAAATGAGCATTTGAAAAAAGATCGCAACTTTTGTAAACGCTACTTTCTTGGAAAAAATTTCAATATGGTGACTGCTAAGGAGATGGCCCCTGCTTATCAAAAAGAAATTGCAGAAGGTAATGTTGGCTTAGGAGATTTCATCACATCGAGATGGCTGCTTAAAAACAGCGATGTCTATGACTATTTTGAGCAAGAGCTTTCCAAAGTCAATCCTGATTTTGAATCTATCGAATATCTCGATGAGGAATTTTCTAAACAGTTGATAGCCCATTCAACAAAACTTTTTGGAGCAGTTCGGACCTATCTTTTCGCTATTCTAAATTCCGTTACATTCCCAAAACATTTTCTTGAAAAGCTGCGAGAAGAGGCTTTAAAGAAAGAAAAGCATGAATCTGAAGAGCGTGCCAATTTAGAGAACATTGAGACTTTAGAGTCTATGCAAAAGCGGCATGAACGTGAGGTGAATTCTCTACAGAATAGATATGACAAAAAGCTCTCTGGAATCCATAAGAAATATTTAAAAGATACTGAGAGTTTGAAAAAACAGATTAGCACACTCACAAAGAAGCTTGCTGAGCATGGATGAGAGCTTCATGCGGGAGGCGCTGAAAGAGGCGCGGAAGGCATTTGATCGAGATGAAGTGCCGATTGGTGCGGTTGTTGTTCATGAAAATCGCATTATTGCAAGGGGTCACAACCAAGTTGAGCTGTTGAAGGATGCTAGTGCACATGCTGAGATGCTTGTGA
>CAZXQV010000182.1:0-2677 GCA_964643195.1 uncultured bacterium
CAGAAGAGCTCACACTTGCGAGAAGCAACCATCCTAGCATTTTTCTAATCCAAATTTGTTGATGAGTGCAAGAAGCTTTTTTTCTGCCTTTTGTCTATCTTTTTCATTTTTGATTTCCATTGCTATCGTAGCAATACCGTTTTCAATAAACGCTGTTAGATGCATCAACTGGTAAGTTTCGCTTGTCTCATCTTTGTTCACAAGCTTAGCCGATTTGCGAATTATTTCAATATGGTTTTCTTTAATTTTGCATTTTACTTCAATTTTCATTGCCAAAAAATTCCTAGATAAATAATCTAATATTCATTTCAACATAGTGATAATGTTGAATTTAAAACGAAAATTTAACAGGATAGGTGATTTTATGACAACTCCAAAATGGATGCTTGGTTTAATGTGTGGCGTAGCTCTTTTTCTTTGTACTTGTGAAGATGAGCACGGTTCAAATAACAATGAAAACCCTCCACAAGCAGCTGTAATAGCTGACGAAGAGTAATCAAAGTAATGCGCAGCAAGGAGGCTGCGACTAATAATCCTCCAACTCCAATGCTTTTCTCAGTCTTTCTGGCCAATCTTGGCGAAAACCTACGATCTGTGGTTGTAAAATACGTTTGCGAGCGTTTTCCATAGCCTCTCTTAGCTCTTCTTGATTCGAAACGAAGGCTATCCCACTTCTGGTGAGAAGATCATCATACCTTTTTTTCCCGACTTGAATGATGGGGACTCCTGCAAATGCGAGGAGGGGAGCCATACTTGACTGGTGATAGAGCACAAGCTCTGCGACAGTCATCATATCCTCAGTAGACCAATCGGAAAGATAGAGTTTTTCAGGAATGGGGAGTGCTTTGCAGCTGGGATGCAGCTGGATAAAAATAAGAACTTTTGGATCGTTTGGAATCATCTGACAAAATGCAGGAAAAGCCTCTTCGTAAAATTCGCTGTTATTTCCTCCAATAAAGACGCAGATTTTTTCACCATTATCTTTGAGGCCTTTATGATGAAAAAGCTGAGCACGTAATCGTTCACCATCATCTTCCCTTTTCCGAGCCAATCGACGCGCTTTTTCAATCGGGTAGTAGCCAATCCCAGCATTTTTATCGACTGCGATTTCGGCATTGGCGATGAGGACTGCATCAGCTCTTAACATGACTTGTTCAGCGATTTTGTTGTATTCACCAGGAACATGAGTTTCTGGATTATCGTAGTAGGTGAAGCGTTTCACTTTAGGCGCATGCTCGGCCAGAGCTTCTTGCATGATGATGTCAAAAGGGTGGCCAAGGTCTGTCATAACAGCATAGCTACCTTGGCACTCAAGAGCAATTTGCTCCGCCGTTTCTTTATTTAGATTTTTAATCTGGGTAAATGAACCCGCATCAAATTTGGTGGCTGCAACATCATCTGCCCAAATTCGTACTTGGCAATCTCTTTTAAGCTCCTGAGCAAAAGCGGCAAAGTGCTCAGCTGGTCCTGCATGACAGACGATGAAGCAAATAGTTGGAATCACTCTTTCCTCTTTGTAAGGCTTGTACAGATGGTTTCTAAGTCGCGGGATTGAGCTTGTTCTATCCAAAAATTTCGATTATTCATATGCTTCCAATAATAACCCAAATTGCCGCTTTTTTTACAATTTTTCAGACAAATTTTGCCTAATTTAATCAAGTATTTCAAAAATTTGCCCTTAAAGTGCTAAAAAAAGAGGCAACTTGAACCAATAGCATAGAGGATCGTTGAAAAATTTAAAACTTGAATTTAGCCTATCACTTTTTATATTCCGTCGTGACCTCAGACTTGACGACAATACGGGTCTGATTTCTGCTCTAAAATCTTCAAAATTGGTGATACCCGCTTTCATATTCACCCCTGAGCAGATCGATAAAAATCCCTTTAGAAGCGATCATTGTCTAAAATTTATGCTTGAATCGCTCGAAGATCTGGATGCTCAGCTGAAGAAAAAGGGGAGTCATCTCTATTTTTTTAAAGGAAAAGTTGAAGAGGTGATCTCTGAATGCATCTCAAAACTCAAAATTGAAGCTGTATTTGTCAATCGAGATTATACGCCCTATAGCTGTGAGCGGGATAAAAAAATCGAAAGACTATGTAGCAAGTCAGCTATTCCTTTCCTATCTTTTGATGATCTGCTTCTCCATCCTCCAGAAGACACTTTGAAAAAAGATGGGAAACCCTACACAGTTTTCACCCCCTATTTTCGGAATGCGTCGATGGAAAAAGTATTGCTACCCTCTGGCAACACTTTTTCCAACTATTTCGATGGGACAATCCGATTTGCTTCCAAAATAATTCCGCAACCGAAATTGGAGAATGATTTAATCGGAGGACGCAGTGAAGCTCTGAAAATCCTCAAAAAGTTGTCTGCATTTGATAAATATGGAGTGAATAGAGATTTCCCAGCGGAAGAATACTCTACGCATCTATCAGCTTATTTGAAATTCACGGTGTGTTCTCCACGAGAAGTCTATGCAGCGATTTTACACCATCTTGGTAAGCAGCATGAATTGATTCGAGCGCTTTACTGGAGAGACTTTTTTACCGGGATTGCTTTTTTCTTTCCCCATGTTTTCGAGGGAGCGTTTCATTCTAAATTCGACAAGTTAAAGTGGTCTGATGACAAAAAGGCTTTCAATCGTTGGTGTGAAGGGACGACGGGTTTCCCGATAGT
>CAZXQV010000183.1:0-2668 GCA_964643195.1 uncultured bacterium
GGTTTGTTCAATAAGATCAATCTTAGCAAACAAATAGAATTTTGAATCGACTATATTACTGAGTCGATTCAAAATGGTATTTCTTTTTGATGAGGCGCAGTTCCGGCTCTAGTGCTGTTCTCTTCTTCCCCTTCAGATGATCGATAGTCAGCACTCCTTCCAAATGATCGAACTCATGAAGGACATGCCTAGCTAGAAAATTGCGACACTTTTTTTCAAACGGTTTATTATTGATATCGAATGCTTTCAAGTCGAGCGCGATCGAACGTATGACCGGGATAGTGAGATTGGGCAGGGACAAACAACCTTCATCCATCTCATCGGTATCAACAGATAAGTTGGTGATTTCAGGATTGATGCAGACATAGGGATCTGTCAAGATCAACGCGCCGTCTTCAGCTTCCTCTTGAACAATCGAAACAAAAATACGGAGAGAAACACCCACCTGAGGAGCTGCAATGCCGATTCCATTCGTTTCATTCATAATGGCGATCATCTCTCCAATCAATTCAAGAATGTCAGGCGTGATCGCCTTAACTGGCTTAGCTTTCTTACGTAAAATGGGATCCCCATAATAGCGCAAACGGTACTTCACTTCGTAATCTCCGATTGATTCATTTTTCTCTCTTTAGCGCGCCCTAAAGCCCCCGTCCAAATAGAGAGCAAGACACACCCGCAAAGAAAAATCACGGACAGCCATGCTGTGATCTTTTTCAGAATTTCAGGAGTAGAAGCGCCGAAAAGCGAGTCGCCTGAATCGCCACCAAAAGAAGCTCCCAACCCAGTCGATTTGCTCTCCTGAATCAAAATCGCAAAACAGAGAATGATTGAGACAAAGAGAAAGAGAAAAATCAGTAAATAGTACAATCCTGTCATTTTTGTTCCTTAGCTATTTTAGCGAAGCTGTCCGGATCGAGAGAAGCTCCCCCAACCAACAGCCCATCAATATCTTCTTCGCAAAGCAGTGCTCCGCTATTTTCAGGCTTCACCGAGCCTCCATAGAGTATGGCAACTTCAGCTCCCCAACGCTTGGCGATCAATTTGCGGCAAAAAGCGTGTACCTTCTGCGCATCAGAGGGCGTTGCTACTTTACCCGTACCAATCGCCCAGACTGGCTCATAGGCAAGCGTCACCTCATCTAAATTTTTAATACCCTCGAGACTTTTGAGCAGCTGCTCTTGCAACACTGCCTCCTCCCTGCCCGCCTCTCGCTCTTCACGACTCTCTCCCACGCAGAGAACGACATGCAGCCCCTCTTGCAAAGCACGCTTCACTTTCCGGTTGATGAAGCCGCTGGACTCGCCGAAATGGTGGCGTCTTTCTGAGTGCCCAAGGATCACAAAGTGAGCCCCCACATCACGGAGCATCCGCGCTGAAATCTCACCTGTATAAGCTCCCTCAGCCTCATCATGCATATTTTGAGCGCCCACCCAAAGTGGCAATTTCATCTGCTCTACCATCGAAGCCACCGGGAAAAGCGCTGTGAATGGCACTGCGATACCTAGCTCCACTTGACTCTTGCTTGTGAGTGATGCTAAAGTTTTCACAAACTCGAGCGCCTCATCAACGGTCTTGTACATCTTCCAGTTGCCAATAATCAACGGCGGATACCTCTACATTAAGGAAAGAGTGATAGCATAAAAATGTCTTCAGAGTCAACCCCAATCCTAGTTTCCACCCTCACCTTCGCTATCAAAAATGAGCTTGAAACCACTTTCAAACAGCTCTTTGTGCAAGGTGAAATTTCCAATCTCAAGCAGCAATCTAGTGGTCACCTCTACTTCGATCTCAAAGACAACCTTGCGAAAATCTCCTGTGTATTGTTTAAAAACTCGATTTGGCCGGGCATGCGCCTCCCCAAAGAGGGCGATTCCGTCATCATCAGAGGCTCTCTCTCACTTTACGCCCCTCATGGAAAGTACCAAATCATCGTCCGCACGCTCGAACTTGCTGGCATCGGCGAACTGTTAATCAAATTACAGGAACTCAAAGAGAAATTGAAAGCCAAGGGCTATTTTGAAAAAAAGCGGCCACTACCCCCTTTTCCCAAAATCATCGGTGTTGTAACAAGTCCAACAGGAGCTGTCATCCATGACATCATCAACGTTCTTTCCAGACGACTGAAAAAATTTCACATTATTTTAAACCCTGTCCGAGTCCAAGGCAATGGTGCAGCTGAGGAGATTGCAGAAGCAATCCGCCTTTTTAACCAATACAAGATGGTGGATGTGATGATTGTTGGGCGCGGAGGAGGAAGCCTTGAGGATCTCTGGGCCTTCAATGAGGAGATCGTGGCTCAGGCGATTTTTGAAAGTCAGATTCCAGTCATTTCTGCTGTGGGCCATGAAAGCGACGTGACGATTGCGGATTTTGTTGCCGATGTGCGGGCTCCAACCCCTTCGGCTGCTGCAGAACTCGTCTCCAGTGAGACAGAAAAACATTTAGAGCAGCTGACAACTCTACGCATGCATTTACAAAGAGCAATGCTCTCCCAGCTCAATTTCTACAGTTCTAAATTGACCAGCATGAAGCGCCATCCCTTCTTCCTCTCTCCGTACAATCTTTTGGCTATGCCTTTGCAGAGAGTCGATGAATTGAGGAGCCATTTAGATCAGCTGATGAAACAACGACTAATGGAAAAAAAAATGGCCTTGACCACGAAGCGTCG
>CAZXQV010000184.1:0-2654 GCA_964643195.1 uncultured bacterium
GAGACCAATCGCCTCAGCAATCGGTGGTGTGCCCGCCTCAAACTTCAGTGGCAAACTGTTATAAGTTGTCTTGGCAAAAGTGACCTTTTCGATCATATCGCCACCCCCATCCACAGGCTTCATCTTTTCAAGAAGGCCACGTTTTCCATGTAGAACACCGATGCCTGTTGGCCCATACATCTTGTGACTTGAAAAGGCATAGAAATCCGCATCGAGATCTGTGACATCCACTTTCATGTGACCAACCGCTTGTGCACCATCTACTGCAACGAGGATGTTCAATGCATGCGCACGTCTCACAATCTCTTTGATTGGGTGAATGGTTCCGGTTACATTTGCCACATGGGCGATGCTGACAAGGTCAGCACCCTCTAGTAGCTCTTCTAATGTGTCTAGCATTAACTCTCCATCATGATTGACGGGGATGGGGACAACCTCTGCTCCTGCGAGCTGCCAAGGCACAATGTTGGAGTGATGTTCAGTCTGACTCACCACCACTTTTTTTGGCCTGAGTGACTGAGCGAGCAGATTCAACGAACCCGTAGTGCCCCGTGTGAAAATGATCACCTCTTGAGAATTAATGAATTGCGCCACAGCCTCACGCGCCTCTTCGTAAAGAGAAGTAGCTTCGCGGGCGTAGGAATATACAGCCCGATGAACAGTACCATCATGATTCCGATAAAAATCCGCAATGGCCTCGATGACAGATTGAGGCTTCAATGTTGTGGCTGCCGAATCTAGATAGACACTTTTCAACCTAGGAAATTTCATTATAAATCTCCTGAACAAAGCCTTGGATCAGCATCTGCTCAGCGACTTTGCGCGACAATCCGCGTGACTGGAGATAGAAAATCTCTTCAGCATCGATTTGACCAACCGTTGCACCATGCGATGCTTTCACATCATCTGCAAAGATTTCTAGATTGGGTTTGCTATTCGCGGATGCTCTTGGAGAAAGAAGAAGGTAGCGACTGATTTGGTAGGCCTCTGTTTTTTGCGCCTCTTTCTCAACATAAATTTTCCCTTCAAAACTAGCTCTTCCCTCTTCAGCAACTACAGCTTTGAATTTCTGAGAAGAACGCGTATGGGGAGCGCAATGTTTCACAAGCACTTTCGTATGCGATTGCTCATCTTTCCCTACTTCTGCTACCCCATAAAGTTCACAAGAAGCCTCTGTACCATCCAAAGAAATCAGGTAGTCTTGTCTTTGAAAGAGGCTTTTCTTCTGGGTATTCACGCTCTTGAAACGGCTCATCCGTTTACAACTCGCGCGAATTGTATCGATTTGTTGGTTTCCAAGTGATCCAAAATGGAGGAAGAGCTGTGCATTCTCTTCCAAAATAATGTCGAAGAAACGGTTGACCGTATCTTTTCCTTCTTGATCTATTCGGAGATGCAGTTTCGCGCTTTTGCCCACATGAATATAGATCCGCGGAAGAAGCATTCCATCTCCACCGCTATGTTTGATGATGAGTTTTTCTTCCGCTTTTGGTGAGACATAGACAAAAAGACCCTCTTTTGTGAGGCCACCATTCAGGAGTGCGAAGGGATCTTTTTCATCCAAAAGCCAGCGCTCTTGGCGCTGTTGCAGCTGGGCACCAAAGGTCCGTTCTGCCAGCTCCAAGGGCATCACCAGAGAGTCGCCTGAAACCTCAAACTTACCTTCACCAGGTTCTAGATTGAGACCGGCAAGCCGCACATAGCGGTAGTGCTCATCTTTGCGTGAGGGCGGGGTATATCTTTTCAAAGCCTCTTCAGCTAATCCAGTCATACCCTTTTTCCTCAAGTTCTAGAGCAAAAGCGTGACCCTCTGAACGCACAATCTTTCCATTCATAAATACATGGACGAAATCAGGCTTGATATAGTCCAAAAGCCTTTGGTAATGCGTGATCATCAATAACGCCTTTTCAGGATTCATCAGACGATTGACACCTTCTGCCACAACCCGCATCGCATCGATGTCGAGACCAGAATCAGTTTCATCGAGGACAGCCAGTTTTGGGTCAAGCATCGCCATCTGCAAAATTTCACTCTTCTTCTTTTCTCCACCCGAAAAACCTTCGTTGAGATCTCTCTGTTTAAACTCGCTTTTCACCTGGACTTGTTCCATTTTAGCCTCAAGCAGCTGTTCAAACTCTTCTTCAGAAATCTTCCTTCTACTCTTCACAGCTTCAAAAAGAAAACGCTTAGTTTCTACACCTGCTATTTCAGGAGGATATTGAAAACTCATGAAAAGTCCCAAAGAAGCTCTTTCCTCGGGATCCATCTCCAAGAGATCCTCCCCTTGAAAGAGAATGGATCCACCTGTCACCTCATAAGCAGGATGGCCAGCCAGCACATTTGCAAGTGTTGACTTACCCGCTCCATTGGGACCCATAATCGCATGAATCTCTCCTGCATTAATCTTCAGATTAACACCTTTAAGAATCGGGATTCCTTCTACAGAGGCTTCTAAATCTTGTATTTCTAACATTCTATCCTACCGAGTTTTCTAGCTTCAAAGTGAGCAGTTTTTTTGCTTCTTCAGCAAATTCTAAAGGCAATTCTTGAATTACCTTGCTGCAGAATCCATTCACAATCAAATTGATCGCATTTTCTCTTGAGATGCCGCGAGACTGCAAGTAGAAAAGCTGCTCTTCATTCATCTTCGATG
>CAZXQV010000185.1:0-2586 GCA_964643195.1 uncultured bacterium
ACTCACTTGGGAAGAAGTTTTAGAACTCCTACAAACGTAGAGCTATGATAAAAAATATGAAAAAAGGTTCAACCATCAATGCAGCACTGAAAGCTGTGCAATCGCGCGTCTTTCGTCGCTTCGACAAAGTCTTCAACTTTTTTTCTAATGATATCGGCATTGATTTAGGTACAGCCAATACTTTAGTTTATGTAAGAGGCAAAGGAATTGTACTCAGTGAGCCCTCTGTAGTAGCAGTAGATTCAGAAACGGGGGAAGTCCTGTCGGTTGGCCATAAGGCAAAAGCGATGCTTGGAAAAACTCCTCGCAAAATCCATGCAGTGCGTCCGATGAAAGATGGTGTGATTGCTGATTTTGAAATTGCAGAGGGAATGCTCAAAGCGTTGATTAAAAGAGTGACCCCCAGTCGAAGCCTCTTTAGACCCAAAATTTTGATCGCAGTCCCATCGGGGATTACAGGAGTAGAGAAAAGAGCTGTGGAAGATTCAGCGCTTCATGCGGGCGCTCAGGAAGTGATTCTAATTGAAGAGCCTATGGCAGCAGCTATTGGTGTAGATCTTCCAGTTCATGAGCCCGCTGCGAGCATGATCATTGACATTGGTGGCGGTACAACTGAGATTGCGATCATCTCCTTGGGAGGTATTGTAGAGTCCAGGTCTTTGCGTATCGCTGGAGATGAGTTTGATGAATGCATCATCAACTACATGCGGAGAACTTATAATTTGATGATCGGACCGCGTACAGCCGAAGAGATCAAGATCACGATTGGTTCAGCATTTCCTCTTGGGGATAAGGAGTTAGAACTGGAAGTGCGTGGCCGCGATCAGGTGGCTGGATTGCCTGTGACCAAGCGCATCAATTCCGTTGAAATCCGTGAGTGTCTTGCAGAACCGATCCAGCAAATTGTAGAGTGCGTCCGCTTGACATTGGAAAAGTGCCCACCTGAACTCTCTGCAGATCTCGTAGAGCGCGGGATGGTATTAGCAGGTGGTGGGGCTTTGATCAAGGGATTAGATAAAGCGCTTACCAAAGATACAGGGTTGCCGGTGATCATTGCGCCGCACCCGCTGCTTGCAGTTTGTCTTGGAACAGGTAAGGCTCTCGAGCACCTCGATAAATTCAAAAAGCGCAAGGCCATGATTTTCTGATGAGTAAGCTGAAGGATTGGATAGATGCAGTCACAAAACTTTGTGAACCTCAGAGTGTGTACATCTGTAATGGCAGTGATGAAGAGTTTCATGCGATGGCAGAGAAGTTGGTCAAAAATGGAACTTTCATCAAGCTCAATGAACACTTACGTCCCGATAGCTTTTTAGCCCGTTCAGATCCCCGTGATGTAGCGCGGGTGGAAGAGCGTACCTTTATTTGTTCTGAGAAAGAAGTGGATGCTGGCCCGACAAACAATTGGGCAGAGCCAGATGCGATGCTGAAAAAAATGAAGGCGCTATTCAAAGGATGCATGCGTGGGCGGACTCTTTACGTGATTCCTTTCAGCATGGGGCCTCTTAGTTCGAAAATGGCACACATCGGCGTTGAGATCACCGACTCTCCTTATGTAGTTTGCAATATGAAGATCATGACCCGTATGGGTAAACCTGTTCTCGATATGATCGACCAAGGTGCTGATTTCATCCGTTGTCATCACAGTTTGGGCAAACCCCTCAAACCAGGTGAGAAAGATTCTACTTGGCCTTGTAATCCGGAAAACATCCACATCGTCCATTTCCCTAAAGATAAGACAATTTGGTCTTTTGGCAGTGGTTATGGTGGGAATGCGCTTCTCGGGAAAAAAGGTTTTGCACTTCGCATTGCTTCGATGATGGGAAAGGAAGAAGGGTGGCTTGCTGAGCATATGCTCATCGTTGGCGTGACTAATCCTCAAGGGGAAAAGCGCTATATGGCGGCAGCATTTCCGAGTGCTTGCGGTAAAACCAATATGGCGATGATGATGCCGAAACTTGCCGGCTGGAAAGTGGAGTGTGTCGGTGATGACATCGCTTGGATGAAAGTGGGGCCAGATGGGAGATTGTGGGCAATCAATCCTGAAGCGGGCTTCTTTGGAGTGGCCCCAGGGACATCGGCAGAGTCAAATCCCAACGCTTTAAAAACTTGTCGTTCACACTCGATTTTTACAAACGTTGCCCTGACATCTCAAGGGGATGTCTGGTGGGAAGGGATGACGAAAGAGCCTCCTTCTCATTTAACAAGCTGGCTCAATGAACCGTGGACTATGGCAAGCGGCAATAAGGCTGCCCATCCAAACTCTCGCTTTACAACACCAGCCAGTCAGTGTCCTGTGATTGACCCTGCTTGGGAAGATCCAAAAGGTGTGCCTATTTCCGCCATTATTTTTGGTGGACGCAGAAGCAAGACAGTCCCTCTTGTGACGGAAGCCTTTGATTGGAATCATGGAGTTTACTTAGGTGCTGCAATTTCTTCTGAGACGACAGCCGCAGCAAGCGGGGAATTGGGGAAATTGCGTCACGACCCTTTTGCGATGCTGCCTTTTTGCGGCTACAACATGGGCGACTATTTCAAGCATTGGCTGCAAATGGCTGGGGAAAATTTTCCTAGAATCTACTATGT
>CAZXQV010000186.1:0-2580 GCA_964643195.1 uncultured bacterium
ACTCTTTTGGTTGGTGGCCAGAAAATGAATGAGGGAGCGCCACGTAAATTGTGTGCGGGGACAAAACCAAAGTCACGACTGTCAGCACTTCCAGCATAGTTATCGCCCAAAGCGACGACAGCATTATCGGGAACCTTCAAACCAAATGCACGAACGAAATCCACATCAAGAGAACCATCCTCCTTCAGAGGTGGGCCGCGATCGATAAAAGCGATGTAGGGTGTCCTTTCTGAACTTTCCTTCTCACGTGCTAGTTCTTCTGCGATGAAGGTGCCGAGCGTTTCATCACCCTTCTTCAAAATGGGAGCTCCCATGATAAAGAGTTCTCCCTCACGCCAGTATGCATATCTCATGGGGAAAAATGGCTGATCGCGGAGATGGGGCGAGTAGAGTGTATTGAATGAAAATCCTAAGTTGAAGAGCTTTTGCACATTCTCAGGAGAATGGCTATAAAGCGGATTTTTTAGAGGCAAGCTCCATTGTATTCCCGTTGGAAAGACTTTGTAACCATTGCCATAGTAAAACTCATAGAGGCCATTATCAACATGGGGGAATTTCGGATCGAATTCCTTCCGTTGAGAACGTCTATTTCCTTCAATATAGCGAAAAGCCCCACCATCGTTTACCACGAAACGTGCTGTAATCATGGCTTCTTGTAGAGCGTCCAAATGTTTTTGTTGCAGTGGAATCAATGAAACGAATGGAATGAAGTGGGGGAAGTATTTCCCTTGATCACTCTGACGGATCTGGGGTTTTGGATGCTGCATATTGGGAGTGTGACGCAGCTCTAAGTAAAGTAGTGCATCTCCAGTTTTTTGGTATAGATGTTCCATCTCTTGTACTGTCAGCAATCGGCACATAGCAAAGTTGCCGATACCCCAGAGGTCGCTATAGCTTTCGGGCTTCTGATGAGGAGTTTTCAAGGCATTAAGATTCTCTTTTGTCCACGCAATGCCATTAAAAAATGTGCCATTCACACCACCATCAGGTCGGATCTGCATTTTTGCAACAGGCAGATTCATCTGCTTGATTGTCACTTCTCCAAAGATTCCGTTAGAAAGCGGCTTTTTCAGAAGCGACTTTCCATCAAAAGTGATGTAGGGAATGTGCTCAATTTTTTCGATCCCCGCTTTTTCCAAAATTTCGGGATTGGATAATTCATCAAAGGGCTTGCCCTCTCTATCGAAACCATAGATGCGGCCACCGTAGAAATAAATTGTATCCCCAGGTCTTGTGACACAACGCTTTACAAAACGTTTCTTGCCTGGCAAGAAGCCGAAATAGAGCATGTCACTGTCAGCAAGGTCCATGTTCTTTGTTGTAAGTACAATAATCCCATTACGCTGAACACGCGTTTTATCGAAAAAATGTAAGCGGTCATGGAAGGGAAAATTAATGCCGAAGGTTGTTTTAGAAACAAGCAAGCGGTCCTGCTCTTCGATAGTGGGACGCATGGAACCAGTAGGCACTTGGTAAAGCTCAAACCAGAATTGACGGATAACAAAGGCGACAACAACAGCAAAAACGATGGCATAGATGAGGTCGCGTGTGACATCCCAAAGGCTCTTGCGCAGTCCCTCTTTTCCATGTAATTGGACTCGGTGCGCGGCAATCGAAGCACGTTCTCGATTTTTTTCTAGCAGTGCAGTATCAAGTTCACGCAGATCATCTTCGATTTCTTTTTTTTCAGAGGAGGCTAAGCGCTTCTCTTTACGCTTGAAGATCGAATAATGACCTCGCAGAATCTTGCGGGACTTGCGAAGAGAATAAAATCGCGTCATGATATAAACACAGTAAATGAATGATCAATTAAAAGCAGCTTTCTTCGCGCAATTCCAATCTGCCGTTTTCAACTGAATGGGTTATATAGATTGTGGAAATTTTGTTCATAACTTGTTAGTAAAAAATCTAATGATTGTGGAATATTTTTGTAAAATTTTGACATTCTGTTACTTAGTGATGCGTCTAATTGTTTGTCATTTTGTTGATAACAAGCGGATGTGGGGAAGTAACTGTGCACTCGGGTGCCTCTATTGGAGAGATAGTGAAGAAATAGGGAGCGCCCTCGTCTAAAGTGGCTAGCTCATTTTGGGGAATAGTGATCAAACCATTTTCAAAAAAAGTCTTAAGGAAGTGAGGTCTACTATAATAATCCTCAGCATTTTCTGCTAACACATGAAAATTTGAAAAATAGTCTGGCGTATGGATTTTTATCTCGACGCCTTGATCAGTCAGTTTGGCGTTACCAATAATCTCCGGACGGCGGTAAGGGAGTTTGGGTTTCGGTGAACGCGCACTTGTGCCAGAATCTATTACATGGAGTTGGATTGTCGTTACTTTGCCATCTACTTCAATCCAGTGGGGGAAAAAGACTCCAGACTCTTCGGGAAAGTAAACTTCAATACGTCTTCTTGCAAGATCGGTGCGGTCATTAGGCCACCTGGTTTCAAAGGCCGTAAAGCAACTCCCTTCTATGACCTCACCATTGACAACGCGGCGAGGCTGCCACAGAGTCCGCTTGTCTACCTGACCAAGCTATGGGTGGAAACCCACTTTTTTGCGCCTCTCTTCGGGACTCTC
>CAZXQV010000187.1:0-2573 GCA_964643195.1 uncultured bacterium
GTTCTTCGACAGAAGAATAGGAAGAAATAGATAAAATTTTGCAAGAGTGCAAAAGCTCTGTCACGTTCACGTATAAGAAAGAGAGCGTTGATGCAAGAAGTATTTTGAGCATATTGATGTTAGCAGTCCAGAAAAATGGCATTTTGACTTTGAATATAGAGGGTGATGATGCGGAGGAGACGCTCAGGCGTTTAGAAGCGGCCTTTGATTCTCATTTTGGTGAAAAGCATGACTGAAAAAGAAATTGGACAAGAAGTTTGTCTGAGAGGCTATCCTATATGCCCTGGGATAGCGATTGGAAGACCTTTTATTTTTTCGCATGCTGAAGAAAAGGTTCCTGAGTTTGCTGTTGAAGAAAAGGATATCGATTTTGAAGTTGAGCGTTATTATGCTGCTTTGCACAGTTCGAGGAAAGATCTACTATTGATGCAGCGTAAACTGAAGCGAGAGGGGGGGGGTGAATCAGTCGACATCCTACGTGCTCACTTAGAGATCACGCACGATCCTCTGATGACACAGAAAGTAGAAAGTGAAATCCGGAAAAAGGGCAAAAACACCGAATATGTTTTTACCTCCGTTATTGGTGAGTATAAGCAGCGTTTCAGTAAGATCACAGATAGTTTTTTTCAGGAGCGTATCCAAGATTTCCAAGATATTTCCAGGCGTATCATTCGACATCTCAACAAGAGTGAAGAGCGTACACTTGCGCATTTAGATCACCCTGTTGTGGTGTTTGCGCATGAATTGCTTCCATCTGACACTGCAGAGTCTAAAAGCGAGCATATTGAGGCTTTTGTGACTCGAAGCGGGTCTGAGACAAGTCATGTGGCGATTGTAGCGCGTGCGAGGGGAATTCCCTTTGTTTCGAAGGTGAATTTTCCACCACTGCATGACGAGAGTATAGTGATTGTCGATGGAGAGAGTGGCGCTGTTATTCTCAATCCTTCAAAAGAGACGCTGGCTTATTATAAAAAAGAGCAGAAGAAGTTACAGCATGTGGCGAAAGGATTACAGAAGAGCTGTTCGTTGCAAGCTGAGACTTTGGATGGGTGCAAGGTGCGTCTTTCTGCCAATATCGAGATGTTTGATGAGTTAGAGATATTGCAGAAGTATGGGGGTGATGGGATTGGTCTTTTCCGTTCGGAATATCTTTTTTTAGCTCAGGATTCATTTCCTTCTGAAGAGAAGCAATTTCAAATTTATCGTGCGCTTGTTGAGAAGGTAAGTGGGCATCATTCTGTGATCCGCACCTTTGATATCGGTGGGGATAAATTGGGGGATTTATATCCTGCGCGTTTGGAGAAAAATCCTTTTCTGGGCTGCCGTGCGATTCGTCTGATGCTCAAAGAGAGACCGGCATTCATCAAGCAGATCCGCGCTATTTTAAGAGCCAGTGCATTTGGCAATGTCAGCATTCTTTTCCCTATGATTTCTGGGATTATTGAATTACGAGAATCTAAGGCAGTTGTTGAAGAGGCTAAGATTGAATTGCGAGAGAAGGGGGTACTTTTTGATGAAAATATCACAATTGGTTGTATGATTGAGATTCCATCCGCGGCTCTTACGGCGGATCTTCTTTTGAGGGAGTGTGACTTTCTATCCATTGGCACGAATGATCTGGTGCAATATTCTCTCGCTGTTGATCGTAGTAATCCGGCAATGAGCTATCTCTACACCCCAGCTCATCCGAGCATTATCAGGTTGATTAAGCTTGTGGTTGAAGAGGGAGTAAAGGCGAAAAAGCCGGTAGCGGTTTGCGGGGAAATTGCGGCTGATCCTCGGTTTACCGCTTTGCTTTTGGGTCTTGGAGTGAGGGAATTATCTGTAAGTGCGCCTTTATTGCTTCAGATCAAGAGGGTGATTCGCAAGATGTCGTTAGAGGAAGCGCGCCGGCTTGCGGATCATGTATTGACATTGGAGAGTTATTTAGAAATTGAAGAGGCTTTGGAAGAGGCCTACGACAAGCTTCAATGAATCACTCACCTTACGGACTTTTTCTCTGACCGATAGGGATTGCTGCAGCCAATCTACAGCCGATCACTCCTTGATCAACTCGCAAGGAGTTGGCCTTCCTTGTGATTGTTGTCCTTGAACTCTCTCCATGGCCCCAGTGATTTTAAAAATTCTGAAATGATCTTGTCTTCTTGAATCTGTTTCATTTACTCTTCGGACTTTTATAGATACGTTTCAATTCAGCTGCTCGGTGAGCTATAAATTCTGCGTGTTCTCGCCCTCTTAGGGGAAAATGATAAAGATCTAAAAAAGTAAGAAGAATTGGAGATTCGCTAACCTCTTTACCGCTTTTCATATTCTGCTTAATCAGGTTCTTATAGTAAGGCTCAATCAATAAAACCTGATACCCTCTTTCCTGAGGTTCTAATTGCAATGCACTTTCCAATTTTGCTTTCAGAGAAGGATCAAGAAGGTACAATTCTAATCCTTCCAGGTTGGTATTCTTATAGCCATGCGCTTCAGCAGCAGAATGCAGAGCTAAGATCACCTTTGACCCAAGTCCCGATTTATACCATTCGTAAAAAATAAATTCATAAATTAAATTGACATTGTGTAAGCTG
>CAZXQV010000188.1:0-2569 GCA_964643195.1 uncultured bacterium
AATCTCGAACCGGCTTCAGTGGGAGTGAAAGGTTCCTTTTCGCCAATGCCCATTGAAACTTTTGTGAAAAAAATAGAAAGCTACTACGCTCATCCAGCGACTTGCGCTCTTTTTGGCAAAAAAGTTGTCCAAACTGCGACTCTGATTTCAGGAGGGGCATGGAGTTCTATGGCCAATCATGAGAGCGACTGTTTCATCACAGGCAATTTTGATGAGCCAGCTTGGGGCATCGCACATGAAAGGCAGATACAGTTTCTGGCTCTGGGACATAGCGCTACAGAGGAAATAGGGCCAAAGGCGCTTGCTGATTACATCAAGCAAACTTTTGACCTAAAAAGTGAGTTTTTGCCAATCAAGAACCCGTTTTAATCACTCACCTTGTGATTTAATCATTCGAAGAATGAGCGGTGCGCTCTGGATTGCCAACGGTGACGCGACCTTTGAGTAGTGCATTGCGTGCATCAAGATTTTGACTGATGGCTGTATCGATACGGTTGCTCAATTCTGCAACGGCATTTCGCAATCGAAGAACCTCAGAGTCTAAGGGTTCCTCTTGTAACTTTCTTTGATCCGGAGAAAGGGGGGTAAAATGACGTCTGCCCCTCAATTGATTTAATTCTTCGCTTGCGCGTTGGGGACTAGCACCACCTCTTTCTGCGGCACGTCTTCTTGCTTCATCATCACGTTTTTGAAGCTTTGCGACCATCTCGTCTTGATTCTTTGATTCTCTAAGGATTTCTTTGTTGTTCGGTGAAACTTCCATAAGATTAAGCTCCTTTACATCTGATCGCTCTTACCGCTATTATACTGAACTGCGCTTTTCACGAAAGGATTATCCGGCATCATGAAAAATATTATTACGGTGTTAAGAGAACGTGGCTTCATTGAAGCTCTTACAAGTGATGCACTAGAAGAGATAGCTTCTAAGCCCCTCACTCTTTATATTGGATTTGATCCTACTGCCGAGAGTCTCCATTTAGGCAATCTGGTGGGTATGATGGCAGCTGCTTTTTTCAAAAAATCTGGCCATAAAGTGATCGCTCTAGTTGGTGGAGCGACCGGTATGATTGGAGATCCAGGAGGACGGAGTGCGGAACGCAATCTACTCGATCATCAAGAAATTGAACGCAATTTGAAGGGCATTCGACAATCTCTTGCGCCCCTTCTTGGCGATACACTTATTCTCAATAACTATGATTGGTTGAAAGATTTTAGTTTTATTGAATTTCTTAGAGATGTTGGAAAACATTTTAGATTGGGGACGATGCTCTCTAAGGAAATGGTGAAGACCAGGCTTGCGTCAGAAGATGGCTTGAGTTTTACCGAGTTTAGCTACCAGCTATTGCAGGCCTATGATTTTTTCCATCTCAATAGTCAGCATGGAGTCACGCTCCAGATTGGAGGAAGTGATCAATGGGGCAACATCGTCGCTGGTACTGAGTTTGTCCGGAAACGGACAGGCAAAAGTGTCTATGGTTTGACCTTCCCTCTTTTAACAAGAAGTGATGGGAAGAAATTTGGAAAAAGTGAGGGAGGAGCGATCTGGTTGAATAGAGATAAGCTTGCGCCTTTTGATTTCTACCAGTACCTCTACAACATGCCCGATGCCGATATGGGCAAAATGCTCCGTATTTTCACTTTTCTTCCAATTGAAGAGATCGAAGAAATCGAAGGGAAGATGGAGGCAAAGCCTCACAGTGCGCAAAAGCGGTTAGCAGAAGAGGTGACCCGCCTTATCCATGGTGAAGAAGGTTTGAGGGAGGCTTTAAAAATGACCAAAGCAGCACAACCGGGCGCAAAAACGGAACTGTCAGCAGCTGTTTTGGCTGCTTTGCCGCAAAAATCACTTCCTCTTTCTGATGTTATTGGAAAAACAGTGGTTGACTTACTTGCTTTTCTCCAGCTTTGTTCTAGCCGTAGCGAGGCTAGACGGCTAATTGAAGGGGGAGGAGTCTACATAAATAATGAAAAATTGGTCGACGAACAGTTTATGTTCGAAAAAAAACATCTCGTAGAGGGAAAGTTTTTGCTTTTAGGATTAGGAAAAAAGAAGAAATTAGTGATATCAATTGATTTCAGCTGATTTTTTTAAAAATTCACTTGAAGCGAATTCGAAGACTGCTATTATACAGCTACGAGTCAACAAGCTGAAGATATTATACAACCTCAGGAGGCACCTAACATGGCTACAATGACTAAAAAGAAGTTGATCACGACAATCTCGCAGGACAACGGAATCCATCCGAATCATGTGCGTACTGTTATCCAGAATTTTCTGGATAAAATGACAGACGCGCTGGCTAATGGCGACCGTTTAGAGTTCCGCGATTTTGGTGTTCTACAAGTCGTAGAGCGCAAACCAAAGATCGGGCGAAACCCAAAAAATGCAGCAATACCTATCCATATTCCAGCAAGACGTGCTGTGAAGTTCACGCCTGGAAAGAAGATGCGCCGTCTAATCGAAAGAAAGAAGTAATAGAAAAAAGCTTCTATCAAAAAAAACCTCTGGCCTTGCGTCAGTGGTTTTTTTTTGCGACGATCCAAAATATGCAAATTCCAATAGAAGATA
>CAZXQV010000189.1:0-2522 GCA_964643195.1 uncultured bacterium
ACTTTTTTAATATTCAAATGACCTACGTCCCCTATTTGGAGGCGGCTGTTGAGGTAAAGACAAAACCGACGCAACATAGTGTTCAATTGCTGCGGAGTATCGGGATACTGCCAGATTTCATGATCTGCCGATCTGAACTCCCTTTAGATGAAGACATCAAGCAAAAAATCAGTCTCTTTTGCCATGTTCCGCAAGAGGGGGTTTTCGATGAAGAGGATGTTGAATATTCAATCTACGAAGTGCCGATCAAGCTCCACAATCAAGGCGTCGATGCTTTAATTGTGAAACGCTTGAAATTGCAAGATCAAGCTATTGATTTGAGTGACTGGGAAAAATTGGTAGAGACAATCAAAAATCCGCAGGGAAGCGTTAAAATTGGAATCGTTGGGAAGTATCTGCAGCATCAAGATGCCTATAAATCGGTCTTTGAAGCACTTCACCATGCAGCGATCCATTCTGGTTATGCCTTGGAGCTTGAGCTAATTGAGTCTGATAAACCGACTTCATTTAAAAAGTGTGATGGCTATCTTGTGCCAGGCGGCTTTGGCTCGCGTGGGTGGGAGGGAATGATTCAAGCTGCCAAGTATTGTCGTGAAAATCGAGTGCCCTATTTCGGCATTTGTTTGGGAATGCAGGTACAGGTTGTTGAATTTGCTCGCCATGTTTTGGGACTTGAAGCTGATTCAACCGAAATGGATATCCAGACAAAAGAGCCGTTGATTTCTCTTCTAAGTGAGCAAAGAGGCATAGAGAATATGGGGGGAACGATGAGACTGGGCGCCTATGACTGTGAACTCAAGAGTGGTTCACATGCAGAAAGAGCATATGGCTCTTCGACAATTTCTGAGCGTCACAGACACCGCTATGAATTCAACAACCGCTATCTGAAGCAGATGGAAGATGCGGGGCTCATTTTTACGGGGAAACTGAAAGGGGGTTCTCTTTGTGAAATTGCAGAAATTGCCGACCACCCTTGGATGGTGGGTGTCCAGTTCCATCCCGAGTTTAAATCGAGACCAACAAAGCCACATCCCCTCTTCCGTGACTTTATCGCAGCTATAATAGAGCAAAAGTGTGAGGTTGCATGCGCATTGTCGCTCTAGACTTTGGTCTTAAACGGATTGGGATGGCGATTACAGATGAAAATCAGATCATTGCAACCGCTCTCCCCAACATTGAAGCTTCCCGTCAGACAGAAACAACGATTCAAACTGTATTAAAAGCATTAGCCCCCTACCGCATTGAAAAACTAGTGATCGGCAATCCACTCCACATGAATGGTCAAGCAAGTTTTTTAGGTGATGAGGTGCAGCACTTTGTAGAAGCTTTGAGAAAACATGTCTCATTTCCCATCGTTCTTTGGGATGAAAGACTTTCTTCGCTTCAGGCGGATCGTTCATTGAGAGAGGGCAATTTGAGTCGTAAAAAACGGGCTAAGCGTGTTGATTCTATTGCAGCTGTCTTCATTTTACAAAGTTTCTTGGAAACAAATGCAAATAGTGGTGTATTCTTATAAATAGTAGTGAATTATTAGGAAAATACCATGCATCAGCGGCCATTTCCCGGCATCACCCCCATTCTATTCAAGGAAAATCCCCTTAAAGAAGAAGATGTCATCGCAAAGATTGCCGATCCCTGCATTCTCGTGATCTTTGGAGCCACTGGTGATTTAACAGCGCGCAAATTGGTCCCTGCTCTCTACAACCTTGCAAGAGATGGTCAACTTCCCGCCCACTTCTGTTGTGTTGGATTTGCGAGAAGAGATAAGAGCCATGATGATTTCAGACAAGAGATGCATGATGCGATTCATGAGTTTTCTAGAGTCAAGCCGATCGATGAGTCTCTTTGGACAACGCTGAAAGAGAAGATCTTTTATCACAAATCCAATTTTGACGAACCTGAGGGTTATGACAGCCTCAATAAGTTCTTGAATGAACTAGATCAACAACATGGAACTCGTGGCAACCGAGTTTTCTATCTCTCTACTCAGCCCAAATTCTTTCCGGACATCATTGAGAGATTGGGAGAGCACAAGCTTGTTTATGATCCACACCAAGAAAAGAAGAAGTGGTCACGTGTGATCATCGAAAAGCCTTTTGGCCACGATCTAAAATCTGCTGAAGAGCTTCAGCTCTTTGTTGAAAAGCATTTAGATGAGAGTCAGATTTACAGAATCGACCACTATCTTGGAAAAGAGACAGTTCAGAATATTTTGGTCTTCCGTTTTGCTAATTCGATCTTTGAAGCACTTTGGAACAATCGTTATATCGACCATGTGCAAATCACTGTGGGTGAGGAGATTGGAATTGGCACACGAGGCTCCTTCTTTGAGGAAGCGGGTGTGATGCGGGATATTGTGCAGAATCACATGATGCAGCTGCTTTCGATGATGGCTATGGAGCCACCGAGCAACCTCTCTGCCGATGCGATTCGGGATGAAAAGGTCAAAGTTGTGCAAGCGCTACGTCCTTTGGATTCGAAGAAGATTGATGAGCAGGTGGTGAGAGGGCAATATGGACCAG
>CAZXQV010000190.1:0-2484 GCA_964643195.1 uncultured bacterium
TTTGACATAGATGAAGTCTCGCACCTGATTACCATCACCAAACTTATCAGGCTCAGAAGATTGGAAAAGACGGATAACTTTCTCTCTTTGTATGTCCCCAACCATTTTGACGATCGCAGAGGCCATCCGGCCTTTGTGATATTCATTCGGTCCATAGACATTGAAGTACTTAAGACCAACAGCTTTTTCGAGGAGCCCCTCTCTTTTCAACCAAAGATCGAAGAGATGTTTGGAAAAACCATACATATTGAGAGGCTCATACTGTTCGAGCAAGTCATGATCATCAGAAAAGCCTTTGAGACCATCTCCATAAGTTGCGGCAGATGAAGCATATACAAATCGCACACCGCGTGTAAAAGCCCACTCGGCAAGCCTCTTGGAATATCTGTAGTTATTCTCTAAGAGGTAGTTAGAATCACGCTCTACAGTACTTGAGCAAGCACCCAAATGGATAATAACATGGACATTTTCTTGTTTCTCTAGCCAATCAAAGAGTTGGCTCTTGTCGAGAATCTCGGAAAAGGATTTGCCGACAAGATTTTTCCACTTGTCAGATTCATCGAGTTCATCAACCACAACGACATCTGTAATGCCTCGTTGATTAAGAACTTTCAAAACGTTGGAACCGATAAAGCCAGAGCCACCTGTAAGTACAATCATGTGAGACAATTTATACCAACTTGCAAAAATAAAGCCAGTAATTCGAAGGGCAGCGATTTTTACATGCTATAATTTTACAAATCTTTCACATTTAGACATTAACAAAATTCGCACAACTTTATTTACAAAACATTAATTTATGATAATTATAACAAATTAGTTATAATAAAAATAAATGAGTAATGAGGAGTTAATTAATGGCTCATAGTATTGGTCCAGGTGGAGTACCAGAGGGTTATGTACGACAAGATGAAGCAGATGCTGCTGTCGAAAAGGTAAAGGCTAAAGCGGAACAACTTTTTGCGCAAAAGAAAGAAGCTTATGAAGCAGAGATCGCGAAGCTTAAAGCTCAGCTTGCTCAGTTCCAGCAAAAAACAGTGACCTCTATGAACATCGAAGAGCTGCTTTGCAAGTGGATCTTTATCCTGAGAATGTAGGGCGTCCAAAATCAGAAAAACCAGGGGTCGTTAGTGGAAGCTTGCCTGATTTTATCACAGCAACAAAAAAATTAGGCAACGAAGGAATCCAAGATATCCAAAAGAGTGCACAAGCTCTTGTTGCTGACGTTGAAAAGCTCGCAAAAAGCATGACTCTTTATGTCAAAAAAACTCCGGATGCCAAACAAGCGCTTGAGGCGCTCTATAAAGCTTGCCAGGAATTAGCGCAGCTTACAGCTATTACTACGCCAAAAGATCTCGCAGCCTTTCGTGATCAGGTGGGGCGCGTCCGCAATCTTCTACAGGGAGTTGCCGACTATCAGCAGCGGTATAGCCTTAGAGTTGAAGGTCTAAAAGAGCCTTTGCGTCAATTCTGTCGCAAGGCAAATAAAAGAATTGGAACGGATGGATCACTTGTCGATGTTGTAGCTGCAGGAAAGGGTTTACCAAAAGGTGCACAAGCGACTCCTATGGCTACTGCTGCTGGTGGACTCGATCCTATGCAACTCGCTGGCATTCAAAAACATCCAGCGAATTACATAGATACACACGGTATAGTCGATTAATACCAATGATCTTGTCGTTGAATGAAGCGGATAGGGGTTCCTTCTGGTTCACCCTTTTCGCAGATGAGTGCACTTCCTGATCCAGTCATAAAGACTGTCTTGAAACGTTTTTGCAGTTCAGCTTTCAAAGCTCGGAGTCGTGGCTCGAGAGAAAAAGCGGCTTCTTCTAGATTACCAGAAAGAGCTCTTCGATCAAATTCTTCGAAGACTCTCTTGGTCGAAAGGCCGTAGCGCGGATTGATCATATAAAGCTCTCGTGGCTTAGGCATCTCCCTCTCTTCGACTCTTTCGCCCTTAGATGTGCAAAAAGCCGTTCCCTTTGAGAAAAAAAAAGGGGCATCTGAGCTAATCACTTGTGACCACGACTGCAATTCCTTCTCATCAATCTCTGTATCTAGCATTTGATTGAGAGCATAAAGCGTCGTAGCGACATTGCTACTGCCACCACCAAAGCCGCGTCTCTCAGGGATTCTTTTTTTAAGGTCGATCTGCACAGCAAATTGAGCTCCCGTTTTTCTTCGGAAAAGCTGCACCGCTTGCCAGATAAAGTTTGTAGGATCACAGGGAATGTGGGGATCGTCACAGGTCAAAGCATCTTGCCGTGACAATTGGAAGGTGAGGGTGTCACCGAGATCAATCGTTTGCATCAGAGTTTCTAGGTCGTGGTAGCCGTCTTCTCGACGGGCTACCACATTTAAGCTCAGATTGATCTTTGCTGGGGAAAAAAGGGTGAGCTTACTCACTCTTCTCTTTCACTTCCTTAGCAGCAACCACTTTTTCTCCACCTTCAGCTCTAACTTTGATTAACACTTCAGCTTCAA
>CAZXQV010000191.1:0-2462 GCA_964643195.1 uncultured bacterium
AGACCAGGGACTGGCCAGACACACTTTATGATGGCCACAGCCAATGCTCTACGAGCAGCGGGAAAGCGAGTGATCTATGTGCGTTCCGACACTTTTACGGAGCATGTGGTCAAGGCGATTCGAACGGGTGAGATGCAGACATTCCGTAAAGCTTACCGCAATATCGATGCTCTGCTCATCGATGATTTAGAGGTCTTCTCTAGGAAGGGAGCGACTCAAGAGGAATTTTTCCACACTTTCAATACTTTGCATACGGAAGGAAAGCAGCTGATTCTAAGCTCTAACTGCGCGCCTTCTGAGCTCAAATATGTAGAACCTAGACTGGTGAGCCGTTTTGAATGGGGCATCACTGTGCCTTTACAGCTACTGCCTAAGGAAGAAATGTTTGAGCTCCTGCAAAGGAGGAGTGTGCGATTAGACTTTTCGCTGAAGCCTGATGTGAGGGATTTTCTTGTCGAAACTTTCGGCAGCAATGCCAAAACACTGTTGCGCGCTTTCGATGCTCTGATATTACGAAGCCATCTGAACAAAGGACTTGGGAGGGCAGCTCCGAGCACTCTTGACGCTGTCAAAAAGGCATTGAGTGATCTGATCGAGCAAGAAGAGAAGTCTATCATCACTCCGGGGAAGATTATTCGGACAGTAGCTGATTACTACGGAATCAAGATGGATGACATTTTGAGCAAATCGCAGTCAAGAGAGTGCGTCTTGCCACGGCAGATTGCGATGCATCTTTGCAGAGCAGAGCTCGACCTGCCTTTCATGAAAATTGGAGACATTTTCTCGCGGGATCACTCCACTGTGATGACCTCTGTGAAGCAGATCCAGAAAGGGCTTGATACGAAAACAGGCGAGATTGCCCATGCGGTCAAAGGCATTCAGAAACTATTGCACTAGTATTCAGCTATATATCCGCTCAAAGTATCTTGACTACATCAATCCGTATGGGAGAGAGAAAAAGTGGTAAAGCGAGTTAGAAAATCGGCATAAGCGATCTCTAATCCCTTGCGAAAAGTAGTCTTGGGTCTCCAACCTAACGCCAGGATTTTAGAAATATCACTTTTCTTGCGCGGTGTGCCATCTGGTTTTGAAAGATCATGCACAATCTCCCCCTCAAAGCCCGTCACACGTTTCACCTCTTCAGCCACCTCGTTAATCGTCAACTCCTCAAAAGCTCCTACATTGATGTGTTCTGCACTGTGATAGTATTCGAGCAAGAAGAGCAGCGCCTCAGCTAAGTCGTCGACAAAAAGAAATTCCCTCTGCGCTTTGCCTGTTCCCCAAATGGTGACAGTAGAATCCCCCCTTTCCTTAGCCTCATGAAAACGACCAAGCATCCCCGGTATCACATGGGAATTCTCTGCGTGGTAGTTGTCCCCTGGACCATAAAGGTTAGTTGGCATCGCTGAAATGTAGTCACAGCCATATTGCTGACGATAAAATTCACAGAGCTTTACTCCACAAATCTTTGCCAAAGCGTAGGCTTCATTTGTTTTCTCAAGAGGTGCGGACAACAGGGCGCTCTCCTGGATCGGCTGCTCTGCCTCTCTCGGATAAATGCAAGTACTTCCTAAAAACAGTAATCGTGGCACCCCCGCCTTATAAGATTCATGCACCAAATTGGTCGCAATCATCATGTTTTCATATAGAAATTGCGCCGGATAGGTTGAATTCGCGTAAATGCCACCCACCCGGGCAGCAGCAACAATCACCACATCTGGCTTATTCTCTTGCAAGTAGGTGGAGCAAGCGCATTGATCTAAAAAATTTAACTCATCTCTACTCGGATTCAACAGATTGCAAAACCCGCGTTTTTGCAACAAGCGAATCATAGCGCTACCGACCATTCCCCTTCCACCTGCCACTAAAATCTTATCATGCTTTCGCAAAGCGCCTCCTCAATAGCAAAGCGAGCCCTAATAGGATGAAGGGGATGCTCAAAAGCTGCCCCATCCTCAATGGAAAATCGGAAGAGAGCAGCTCTCCCTGATGAGTCTTGAAAAATTCAATAAGAAATCGGAAAGAAAAAAGAGCCAAAAAGAAACAGCCCGATAGAAATCCACTACCCAACTCCTTTCCTCTGATACGCCAAATCAAATAAAGCATCCCAAATAAGAACAAATAGAATAAAGACTCATAAAGTTGTACCGGATGCAAAGCAATTCCAGGGACATTGTCCATCGGATGAAGGAATTTTACACCCCAAGGCATCGTTGTGGGAACACCTGTAATCTCCTGATTCATGAAATTGCCAAGACGGATTCAAAAAGCGGCAAAGGCAGTAGCAATCACCAGAGAATCGAGCAGGAGTAAAATTGAAAGATGTGGAAAGCGTTTTCTCTGTCGGCGCACAAAGTAGACAATCCCCAGGAGCAGCATCAAAGCGCCACCGTGACTCGCAAGCCCTCCTTCCCACACTTTCAAGATATCCAAAAGGTTGTCTCGATAATAGGGCCATCCAT
>CAZXQV010000192.1:0-2442 GCA_964643195.1 uncultured bacterium
CTTGGGATCTAAGCTGCGTCCCTGGCGGCTCTTCAGGTGGGTCTGCTGCCGCTGTTGCAGCACGACTCTGTCCTATCACACTTGGCAGTGATACAGGTGGATCGGTCCGTCAGCCAGCTGCTCTTTGTGGTGTGACTGGTTTGAAACCTACTTATGGCCGCGTTTCTCGTTATGGCCTGGTCGCTTTTGGGTCTTCCTTAGATCAAATCGGCCCGTTTGCTACGAATGTGCGCGACATCACCACTGTGATGGAGGTGATTGGCAAGCCAGACCACCGGGATGCGACAAGCCTACGCGATCCTTTAGGCGACTTTTGTCTCCACACGATTGATTTGAAGGGCAAGAAAATCGGAGTTCCTTGGAACTTTTTAGAAGGGCTTCATAAGGAGACTGCTCTTAGTTTTCACAATGCTATCTCCAAGTTGAAAGAGCTGGGAGCTGATATTGTCGATATCGATTTGACGATTCTCAAATATGCTTTGGCAACCTACTACATCATTGCAACAGCCGAAGTCTCTACTAACTTAGCCCGTTTTGATGGAATACGCTATGGCGTTCGCGCAGAAGCACATGTGCTAGACGACGTCTATGATCTCTCCCGCTCTCAAGGTTTCGGCAGCGAAGTCAAAAGACGTATTCTACTTGGCACTTACGTGCTTTCAGCTGGTTACCAAGATGCCTACTATAAGAGGGCAACGCAGGTACGTGCGAAGTTAATTGACCATTTCAGCCAGATTTTTGAAAGTTGTGATGCGATTGTCACACCCACCTCCCCGATCGCCTGTTTCCCTAAAGGAGCGATTCAAGATCCGCTAGAGATGTATCTACAAGATATTTATACAGTGGGAGCCAATCTTTGCAGGCTTCCAGGAATCAGCGTGCCTTGCGGATTCAACAGTCAAGGAAAGCCATTTGGTTTGCAGATTTTAGGACGTTGCAAGAGCGACACTTTTATCTGCCATATGGCACATGCCTTTGAGAGCATCACCCCTTTCGCGACTGCAATTCCTCCGGAGTTTGACGATGGATGATGCGACCTACCAAATGTGGGAGCCAGTCATTGGCTTGGAAATTCACGTTGAGCTGAATACGAAGTCCAAACTTTTCAGCTCTGCTGCCAACCATTTTGGGGATGAGCCCAATACCAACATTTCTGATGTCTGTACGGGCCAACCGGGCACACTGCCTGTTCTCAATCGTGAAGCTGTGAAGAAGGCGATTTTATTTGGTTGTGCTGTGAATGGGGATGTAGCGCCCTATAGCCGTTTTGACCGCAAATCCTATTTCTATCCAGACAGTCCGCGCAACTTCCAGATCACACAGTTTGAGCAACCTATTATCCGAGGTGGCGAAGTGATTACCGATGTTGAAGGGGTCACTAAAAAGTTCCAGATTCATCAAGCGCATCTTGAAGATGATGCTGGGATGCTCAAGCATTTCTCTAAGTTTGCGGGTGTGGATTATAATCGCGCTGGAGTACCGCTTGTAGAAATCGTGAGTGAACCTTGTTTGCATAGCGCAGCTGATGCTATGAGTTATGCGATGGCAGTCAAAGCGATTTTGCAGTACATCAACGCCTCTGACTGCAACATGGAAGAGGGGAGTTTGCGGATCGATGCGAATATTTCTGCAAGGCCGAGGGGTTCCAAGGAGCTTCGGAATAAGACGGAAATCAAAAACATGAATTCTTTCAACTTTTTGGGGATGGCGATCGATGCGGAGTTCCGTCGCCAAGTGCGTTTCTACGTACAGCATCCTGAAAAGAAAATCGAGATGGTTACATTCCGTTGGGATGGCGAGAGGAAAGATACAGTTTTGATGAGGCGTAAAGAGAGTGCAGACGATTACCGCTATTTCCTAGAGCCAGATCTGCCTCCACTGATTTTGGAAGAGGAGTATATTGATTCGTTGCGCAAAACGCTTCCAGAGCTCCCCTATGAGCGTGAGAAGCGTTACATCGATAGTTTAGGAGTCGCACGCGATGCGGCAGGGATTATCGTCAATGAAAAGGCTCTTGCGGACTATTTTGAAGAAGCTCTTGCGCAGTCAGGAAATGCGAAAGGGCTTGCGAACTGGCTGACTAGTGAATTTACGGGACGGCTGAAGGAAAGTGGACGCAACATTTGGACAAGCGGGATTTTGGCTAGACACGTGGGACTACTTGGGAAGAGGATTGATGAGGGGACGATTCCAGGCCGGATTGCCAAAGAGGTTGCGGACCTCATGGTTGCAAATCCAGGCACAAGTCCTGAAGCGATTGTTCAAGAGAATCCCGATTTTCAACCAGTCTCTGATGAGAGTGAGTTAGAAGGGATCATCGACCAAGTATTGGCTGAGAATGAGCAGAGTGTGATCGATTTCAAAGCTGGAAAAGAGAAGGCTTTGGCCTATTTGATTGGGCAGGTGATGAAGGCGACGCGTGGGAAGGCCTCACCTGTTGTG
>CAZXQV010000193.1:0-2428 GCA_964643195.1 uncultured bacterium
TTCGCAACCTGCTTTAAACAAGCTGGTTACGGAATTTTTCCTCTGAAGTCGGGACTAGGGAACAGGGTTCGTTCGAGGACACAGGGCATAGATAGAAAGATTCATAGTAAACCTTTCGGAAAGATGACAAACAAATGGTTACCTAGAGTCAAAATCCTACATCCATATCCAGAAGAGCGATTTTACGCCACTCATCCAAGGTAAGAGCCGTATGCGGTAATTCTGCACGTACGGATCTCTGCGGAGGGCATCAAGTAATTGATGTCCCGTGCGACCAAATAATCTTGACTTTATTTAAAAAAAATAACATTCTGCTGGTCAAAATCGTTAAAGCAACACTCAGGAGTATTTTTTGGTTTCTCCCTCTTGCAATCCAAAATGGACTGATACGGAAATGGCTGTCGCAGAGCTTCTATTAAGTCAATTCGGTGCTTTTCAAGATCCAATCAGTCGAGCAGCACAAGGTGTTTTACAAGCGACAGCAGTACCTGCACCTCCAGGAGCTGTTGCATCTGAGCCGGTACCGCTTCAGCAAAGAGTAACAACAGGAGTAGAACCACCTCCCCCCCCCAGTATAGAAAATTTAAAACGAACTATCACTCGAGTCGAATGTGACTCCGGAACAGGTGACATCGGAGACAGTCGTCCAGCTAAACGCGCACGCAGAGGAGCTGGTACCCCTGGTACCCCTGGTACCCCTTTTGTATCTTTTACGACCCCAAATCGAGCAGGAGCCCCAAATGCGCAGGAGGTGCCTAAACATCCCGGCAAACATTATCCCATTCTCCCCGAAAGACTATGGACAGTTGACCAATTAAGAGGCGTCGCCACTTGCAGACTATGCGGTCAATCTTTGTTACACGTTAGGAGTCTCACCGATAAACACCAAGACGACCATAAATTAACGAATAGTGATCCAATTCAAATTTTTCCGTTTATATGCGGCTACTTCGATGGGACCGACCACTGTAGGCAAGAATTCCCTGATCTAAACACAAGAAATTTGCATTCGATTCGAAATCATCAATGTTCCATGCCAGAAGAATCTGATGAATGTCCTGTTCCCACTTGCCGCATGAATACCGCTTCGATCCTATTACCAGAACACATGACTGCTACACACCACAACGGACAATTTTGTTGTGGAATAGCAGGATGCGAGAGCCGTGTTTCAAGTATAGAGACACTGAATGTTCATATGAAAAGACAACACTGCGTTGATCAGCGCAAGAGATCTGCAAATTTCTTGAGAAAGCTTTTGTTTGATTCAAATACAGGGTTACCGAGACAACAGCCTTTCCAAAATTAGGTTCGTTGATACAAATATCTTAAATGGGTATGGCTTGGAAAAGTTCTACATTCTCAGCAAAAAGAAAAATCTCATCCCTATGTAATCCGATCTCATCATCAGGTCCCGTCACCTCAATTCGAAAATCCGCCCCCATCTCCCTGAAATAAGCGTTCTCCTCATGCGTCCTTCCTAAATCAGTCAACTTTTGATAGATTCGGGGATCTAAGGCAAAATGCCACGTTAACCTGTCAGCTGTTTCAGATTTAACTCCTTTAAAACCATTACACTCTACTATTTCGCCATTTTCGCAACAGGGAGCCTTCTCTCGATCTGGAAAGCTATAAAATGCTAGATGTAGATTAGGCGTGATTTCAAAGAGAGCGTTGGGCTCTGCAATATTTGTCAAAGAGCTCTTTTGAGGAAGAGCCTTCCAAGCCACTGGCATCCTAACTTTATATACAGGACGGTGGATCACTTTCCCACTTGGCAAAATCTCCTCTCTTCCCTGAATCGGGTAGTAGGTAAAGGGCGGCACTTTATCGGGACATTTTTTGCAACTCGTTAAACATAAAATAATTAAAATAATTGCTCTCATTGGTATCAATCCTGCTTATTAGTAAGTGTTCACTGTACATCAAGGTAAAAAAAATGACATCTCGTTCTTTTTCTTACATGCAATTAGCTAATGCAGAGGAAGTGGATGCTCTTTATGCCGCTTATTTAGCAGATCCTAAGAGTGTCGAAAGTTCTTGGCGTTATTTCTTTGAGGGTATGGAATTTGGTCAATATGAAAAGTCGACAGAAGGAGGAGTTGACTTCCGTCTTTATGGTCTTATCGATGCTTACCGCAAGTTCGGTCATCTTAAGGCTCGCACCAATCCTTTGCAGTTAGAAGAGAAAAGGCCACATGAATTGGAAATCGCCTCTTTGGGTTTCAAAGTCGATGAATTGAAGCAAGAGTTTCCGACCATAGGGCTTTTGAAGGAAGCCGTAGCTCCCCTTGAAAAAATCATAGCGACTTTAGAAGCCATCTATTGGGGGCCTGTGAGCGTTGAATAGCTGGGCTGTCATTGTCCAGAGGTCGAGCGCTGGATACAAGAACGTATTGAGAAAAGTCGCTTTTGTCCTCAACTGTCC
>CAZXQV010000194.1:0-2407 GCA_964643195.1 uncultured bacterium
GTCAGAAGGCGTAAGCCTTCACAAATGTTACAATCTTTGAATGATGTTTCGATTTTCAAGCGTCATTTAAATCAAGTAAATTGATTACATCTTTTCTTGGTGGTTATAGAAGAGAGGGTATACCTGATCCCATTCCGAACTCAGAAGTCAAGCTCTCTATCGCCGATGGTACTATGCTCAAGAGTATGGGAGAGTAGGACGCTGCCAAGTTTTCATCACGCCCGTCCGGGTAACTGGACGGGCCTTTTTTTGCTCAAAATTCTCGGTTTCCAACTCTTTTTTTCAGTTCCAGGGCAGCAGATCAGAAATGTTTTTATTTTCAGCTTTTAGCTCAAAGCGCTTTGAAGCGATTCCACATAAAAGAGTTGCTATCGCAGGAATAGCGATTAACTTATAAGAAGCTGCCTTCAGCAGCTGATTATGATACCCTGGACTCCAGCTAAACCAGGTTGTTGCTATAAAAAGGTAAATTAATAGACAAGTGCCAGCTAAGCACCAGCTACCGATTTTGTCATAAAAATCACTCTTTTGCCTGTATTTCTCTGTAGAATTGATAGCCATACCTCCATTCTAACACATTTGTGCAAAAAAAAGATTAAGAATATATAAAAAATACTTTATTTTATCGACTATAGGAGCTGGGGTGGCATCACTTCGAGTCGGATCTGCTCGACTGTAAATCGCCAATCAGCTATTCTGCTAGCCATGTTTAAGAAAGACAAAATACGTAATATCGCTATTATCGCTCACATTGACCACGGTAAAACCACTTTAATGGATGCATTACTGCGTCAGTCTCATGTATTTGCAGATCATGAAAAGGTGCCTGAAAGGGTCATGGATAGTTATGATCAAGAAAGAGAGCGTGGCATCACTATTTTCTCCAAAAATACATCTGTATTTTACAAAGATTATAAGATTAACATCATCGACACGCCAGGTCACGCAGACTTTTCAGGCGAGGTAGAGCGTGTTTTGATCATGGTCAATTCGGTTCTCCTATTAGTAGATGCTAAGGAAGGGCCGATGCCCCAAACGCGCTTTGTTTTGAAAAAAGCGCTTGCTTGTGGTTTAAAGCCGATTGTCATCTTAAACAAAATTGATAGGCCAGGCGCTGATCCAGAACGTGCGATCAATCTCACTTTCGACCTCTTCGTTGAGCTTGGAGCGACAGATCACCAGCTGGATTTTAAATATTGCTATGCTTCTGGTCTTGCAGGTTTTGCGATGAATAATCTCGATGATCCTCGCACAGATTTGGGGCCTCTTTTTGAGATGATTCTTGAGCATGTGCCATCTCCTGAGGGTGCTGATGATGCACCATTCTTAATGCAAGCAGCTACATTAGATTACGACAGTTACTTAGGACGACAAGCATGTGGTCGTATTACGAACGGTGTAGCGAGAAAGGGTGCTTCTATTGTCCGCATCGATCACCATGGCAACCGTCAGAACTTCAAAATTGCGAAAGTAGATGGCCACCATGGACTGCAAAAAGTAGAGCTTGCTGAAGCAGGTGTCGGTGACATTGTAACAATTTCTGGTGTCGAAGATGTCACGATCGGCGATCTATTGTGTGCTCCAGATAATAAAATGACTCTCCCTCCTATTTCTATCGAAGAGCCGACACTTTCGATCGATTTCATGGTCAATAATGGCCCCTTTGCAGGTAAAGAGGGCAAGCACGTGACCATGAATAAGATTCGCGAACGTCTGATGCAAGAAAAGCGTTCTAATGTCACCCTTGGAATCAAAGAAAAGGGTTCGGATAAAATCGAAGTGTCTGGACGAGGTGAGCTCCATCTAGCTGTTCTAATGGAAGCAATGCGTAGGGAAGGATTTGAATTTACAGTCTCCAAACCACGGGTCATCATCAAAGAGATCGAGGGAAAGAAATGTGAACCGATCGAGCAGGTACATATCGAAGTGCCCAGCGAATATTCTGGTGCTGTCATCGAAGAGATGAGTGTGCGCAAAGGCGAAATGCAGCAACTAGAAACCAGTGAACATGGTGTTGCACGCATAGACTTTTTAGTGCCCACACGGGGTATGATTGGCTGCCGTGGTGAAATGATGACGCTCAGCCGAGGTTTAGCCATTGTGACTTCAATTTTTGATGGATATGCTCCATGGAGAGGAGATATTCCTTCGCGCAAACGAGGCGTACTGATTTCTATCGGCGCTGGTCAGACAAATGGTTATGCCTGCAACACTATTCAGAAGCGATCCACTCTCTTTGTGAAACCTGGTGACGCTGTCTATGAGGGGATGGTTGTTGGTGAAAACAGTCGTGATAATGACTTGATCGTCAATGTGACAAAAGCGAAGCAAATGACAAACGTCCGCGCTGCAGGTAAGGATGAGAACGTCATTTTGACGCCGCCGCGCATCATCACATTAGAAGAAT
>CAZXQV010000195.1:0-2392 GCA_964643195.1 uncultured bacterium
AAGAAAAAATGGAAGGTTTAAGGAGAGGAGCAGAACTTGCGCAAGAGGTGCTAGATCACTGTAATGAGCCTTCGACAAGAGAGCTTGCTCAATCGCTTCTCGATTGGGAGAACGACCTACAAAAGGGAGAGTAGGATGCCAGATTCAATAGAAAAGCCGGATTCAATTACAGGGAAACCCGGTGGCCCAATTAAGGGGCCCGAAGAGACGCAAATTGGTCAGGGACAAGAGCAGCAGAGCGCTTTCAAAATGCCCGAACCAGGTGGAGTGAATAAAGCTTCTTCGCCCTCTCCTATGGAAGTCGCAGGACAAAATAATACAGCCCGCATTCCTCCAGAGGAGTTGGCTGGTCATATCAAGCAAGTACAACAATCTTTGCAAGATGCTAATACCAAGCTGAATGATCCTGAGATCCAAAATCAGCTGACGCAAGAGCATTATCAAGCTCTTTCGCAAGTCTCCAATCAAATGAATGGCGATTTGAAAACGATTGCGAAGAGCAGTGGTGGGACATTTGAGCCTCCAGCACAGGATCCAAGTAGTAAAAGCCCCTCTCAGGTGATGGAGTGGATTAATGGCAGTCAAAACACGATGACAGGTGCTTTGAACTACCTCTCTGGAGCCCAAAGTCCAGATATCGCTTCCTATATGAAGATGCAGTATGCGGTGCAAAGAGCTTCGCAGCGCGCAGAGCTTTTTTCAAGCATTGTCAGCTCTTCAGTTTCAGGACTCAAAACATTGATGAGTACACAGTTAGGATAAAATGAGCGAAAGAGATTTCGAACAGCTCCTCAATAATCTCGAACAGGTTGAACTCACAACGGTGATGGGCCGCATCACCGAAGTGGTCGGCATGCTGATTAAAGCTGTTGTCCCTCAAGTGCGGATTGGAGAGGTTTGTCTTGTCAAGCGGGTTAACATGGAGCCGCTTCTGACAGAGGTTGTTGGTTTTACGCAAGACGAAGTGTTTCTTTCACCATTAGGTGAAATGACGGGTGTCGGTCCTTCTTCAGAGGTGATCCCGACGAGAATGCCTCTTCATATTAAAGTTGGCCCTGGCTTATTGGGTCGGGTGCTGAATGGGCTTGGCCAGCCGCTTGATGAAGATGAGAAAGGTCCTCTTGATGCTAGCGAGAGTTTTGCTATTTTCCAACAGCCACCCGACCCTCTGAAGCGGCAGCGCATTGTGGAGCCAATCAAGACTGGAGTCCGCTGTATCGATGGGTTGCTTACCTGTGGACGTGGACAGCGTGTCGGTATTTTTGCAGGGGCGGGTGTTGGAAAATCGACACTCCTTGGGATGATTGCCCGCAATGCAGAAGCGGATGTAAACGTCATTGCGCTGATCGGAGAACGGGGTCGTGAATTGCGTGAATTCATCGAAAAAGATTTAGGTGAAGAGGGTTTAGCGCGCTCAGTTGTGATTGTGAGTACATCGGATCAAGCTTCTCAGTTACGTCTAAATGCTGCTTATGTAGGAACTGCGATTGCTGAGTATTTTCGCAATCAAGGTAAGAGCGTGATCTTAATGATGGATAGCGTGACTCGTTTTGCAAGAGCCCTACGCGAAGTGGGGCTTGCGGCTGGTGAGCCGCCTGCGCGTGCTGGTTATACGCCTTCTGTTTTTTCCACACTTCCACGGCTTTTAGAGCGCTCTGGAAATTCTGATGTTGGTTCAATCACTGCATTTTATACAGTGCTCGTCGCTGGCGATGATATGAATGAGCCGGTTGCGGATGAAACAAAGTCGATCTTGGATGGCCACATCGTCCTTTCTAATTTGCTTGCTCAAGCCTATCACTATCCGGCGATTGATGTGCTCGCATCAATTAGCCGACTTATCACGGAGGTTGCCAGTCCAGAGCAGCTCAAGCTGATTGGTAGAGCGCGTGAAGTTCTCGCCAATTACCGCAAAAATGAGATGCTGATTCGTATCGGTGAGTATAAGCGTGGATCGGATAAAGATGCGGACTACGCGATCGATCACATCGATGCTTTAAACCGTTTTCTACGTCAGACAATTGAAGACAGAAGCAGTTTTGAGGATACTCTCAGGCAGCTAAAAGCGCTTTTTAAGTAATATATGGCATCAAAATACCCTCTTGAACAGGTTCTACAGGTCAAAAGAGACCGCGTAGAAAAAGCAGAAAAAGTTGTCGAAGAGAAAAAACGTGCATTCCAACTTGAAAAGGAAAAGCTGAAAAAAGTGATAGCAGAGCGTGATGCTGTAAAAGATCATCGCAATGCGAAAACAGCTCAGCTACGCAAAGCCCTCGATGAAGGCACAACGAGTGACGAAGTGTTGAAGATGAAGGCCTACATCAAAGTGGTTGAAGAGCGCTTAGTGAAAGAGGAAGAGAAGGTTAAAAAGCAGGAAGAGCAGGTCAAGAAT
>CAZXQV010000196.1:0-2363 GCA_964643195.1 uncultured bacterium
AGTTTTGAGCGTTTCCTTCGGTATCTCGTACTTGTCACCAGAATTATAGTAATCCCTATCCCAGCAGCCTGTTTTTGGATCATACTCTTTTGTTCTGTTTACTAGTGCAAATCCACGTCCAGGATTAATAGTAATCGATTCGGGATTTGTCTTCTCACGCCATTCTGAAAAGTCACGTGTTTGAATCGCATGATCACTCATCTTGCCCGCAGCAATCGCATCGTTCTCTGCTAAGGTCTTCTTGAACTTCCCCTCGATATCTGTGCTACCTTTCTCCCCAGTACTGACAACGCCTAATTCGTTTTCTAAGCATCTGTTCACAACGCTATGAATAGATTCACGCATTTCGCCTTCAGTCTCATCAGCAGTACCCTCTTTCCAATTGAATTTTGTCCAATCTTGATTAGGAATATCAGCACCTTCTGCTTTCAAGAAACGAGAGAGTCTTGCCAGACGTGCGTTTGAGAGGTCGCCTGAATCTATTCTGCCCGTTGTCAGTGACCAGAGGTCTCTAATCATACGCACACGTTCGCTCTTTTCACTAGCCTCTCGGCTGCGTAGCATTATGCCCTCTAGTTTTGTAAGATCAAAGTTTGGGGTTTGATCCGTATTGACAAGAGCATTTACTTTTTTAAAAAGAGCGGCCTCTTGTCGCTTAGCCCCCTCTTCTGGATGCATAAAATGACTGAAATCAGTTGTGAGCTGCGCGTTGATTGCGTCCAGAAGAGGCTGGCCTTCCAGGTTATGGCGCTCATTAGTGATAGTCTGTTTAACGTCATCGTAATTCTTGATATCACCAGCGATGATCTCTCCAGTTACTGTTTGATCAATCACATCCTTCTGCTTTAGGAACGCTCTTAAGAGAGGATCGCGATTAGCAGCAGTCGCAAGAGTTTGGGGTGTCGTAGAGTGAGTGATGAACTCTCGCTCTGCAAGAAGCTTTAGGTAGCCCCGCTCATTTTCTAGCTGTGGGAACTCGTTGCTTATTTTGGTGTCTATAGCCTGGATACAATCGTTTATTGATGCGCCTTGATATTTCTCTTGAACAGATGCAAGAAGTGCGTCAACCTTTTCTTGAGAGAGATCGGCTGCTTCAATTTTACCAGAATATTTAGTTAAAATACCTTCGCTATTGAGGAAACCTTTGAAAGTTGGATCTCTGTTAGCATCTTCTGCTAAAGTTTGTAGTAGGTTTCCGCCGTTTTGTTCGATTCCATCGACGTGCTGTAGAAATCGTTGATGCATGGTCAGAAGAGAATAGGCCCTTTGTCCCATCCCGTAGCGGTTAGCTAGCAGCTCAATGTGAGAGCTCATTTTCGCTTGATCGATTGCTGGGCTATTGTTAAAATCCCGGACATCTACTGTCGAACCTCTAGCAATAATCCCTTGACGCTTCAGATACTCAATCACAATTGCCCTGTCTTGGTCACTCAAATTTGCCCCTCGAGGAGAGCGGGCATCAAGTAAAAACCGTTCAGCTTCTAAATTTTTTTTCGAACTTTTTAGATAAATCTCCTCGGCATCTTTGATTTCTAATCGAAGCTTCGCCTCAAGCCCAGTTCTCTTGACTCCGTAACGTGCTGCAATCTTATTGAGATGTGTTTCTAATTTCGTTTTGTCTATCTGTTCTTGAGGAGTCAGTAGATCTTCTTTCTTGCCGTAAGCTAAAAGAGATTGATCAGGCTCCCCTGTTGGATCTGTAAGCCACTGTAGTCCAGCTTGAAGACTCTTCAAATCAGCAGTTCCATTCGGATAGAGGTCACGGGCATAGGCAGCGAGTTTGTCGTCAAGACCGGCGATAACGAGTGAGGCTTGAGTATCTCCATCTTTACCAATTTGAGTGTATTGAATGCCGGTTGCATCCATAATCTGACATTGGAGGTGATCTTTCAATTGTGCATAAACAAATGCCTGCTTGTCGAGGTGTTGCTTTAATTGATTAATGTCCGGATCATTGAGGCCATAGCGAGTGCAATAGTCGCTTTCCTCAGCACTTAAGTCGTTCATGTCGGTTCTCTGCATCAATCTACTTTCTAACTCTCTGTCTGTATGAAGAGCCTGTTTCGAATTGAGAGAAAGAGGGATTTTATTCAGGTAGCGTTTGATTTCATTCCATTTTCCTTGGGCTGTCCTGCCTGCATCATCATCTTGCAAGCCAGCCCTACTAAAAAACTCCACGACTAACTTAGCCGTCTGGATATCTTTTTTTTTGCCCGAAAGTGCGCGGAGATAACCATTGGTTGCTTCCTCCAGAGCCTCTTCCGAAAGTGGCTTCTCTTCCATTTTCTTCGCAAGGTCATCAATGATTTGGGCGTAAGCTCGAGCATAGCGTGCAAGCTCATCCCCTTTGACAAGCTCTGGCT
>CAZXQV010000197.1:0-2363 GCA_964643195.1 uncultured bacterium
ACTCTATGGACATGGTGAGTGGGACGAAGGACTCTATATTGCGACCGAGTTTGTGCAGGGTATCACTCTTAGACAAATGATTTTACAGCAAGCAATGAGCCTCAAAAGAGCGATCGAAATTGTCATTCAAATCGGTCATGCTCTGACACACCTGCATGTTCATGGCATCATCCACAGAGACCTCAAGCCTGAAAATATTCTTCTCACAGCGCAAGGGGGGATTAAGGTAGTAGACTTTGGAATTTCTCAGCTTTACACCGCAAAAGGAGAGCAGCGCCTTCTAGGGACACCGGCATACATGAGTCCAGAGCAGATGAAAAACCCTGCAATCGTCAGTTTTAAAACAGATATTTTTTCTCTAGGCGTGATCACCTATGAATTAATTTTGGGCCGCTTGAGCCATGGTACTATTCATCTTTCGATGATGCCAAAAAATATGCAACCTATTTTAGCTAAAGCGCTCCAGCCTGATCCTCAAAAACGCTATGAAGATATTGTGGATTTTGTCAAAGCGCTTTCGGATTACTATAAGTCTGATCTAGTTAAATTAGATATGCGCGGGACAGATTACATAGGTGAATTGAATGAGGATATAAGGACAGCGCAAAATCTCCTCATTCCTGAGGAGCCTCCTTCATGGCCTAAGCATGCAATTGGTTTCTCTTCCAATACAAATATTGCACTATCTGCTGTATATTATGACTTCCTCCAGCAAAAAGAGGGTGTATACAACATTGTGATGGCTGAGTCTAACACAACAGGAGTTGAGGGAGTGATGCAAGTCGCTATGCTGCGCGGCATGGTTCATGCACTTGTAAGAGGCAACGACTCTCCAGCCTATCTCATTTCCTTATTGAATGATCGACTCATTCAAATGAATGAAAAGGTCAAATTTACTTTTTCCTTCCTCTCTCTTTATCCGGCAGAAAAGAGACTAGCCTACATAGGACTTGGAGCCAATCCGCTGAACTATATTTCTGCAGGAGGTCGGAATATCCAATTCCTCGTCTCGCAAAACCCTCTTCTTGGTGAAAAATCAATCCTTACGCCCATGGAAGTGGGTGGAAACTGGAATATAGGAGACAAAATTCTGCTCCACAGCTTTCAAGCAGTTGGCAATTCTCAATCGGAAGAGATGAAAAAATGGGAAGAAGATTTTCACGCAGCTTTGAGAGAACATTCATTGCTTCCTCCTAAGAACCAGGCGGAAGCGGTAACAAGGCGCTTATTAACAGAAAAGAAACGCCAGCACATTGAGACAGCAATAACGATGATTTCTTGTGAACGGACTGCTTAGTTGGTATGACTCTTGCTTGAGGACCAGTGACAGAAAAAAAGTTTAGGGCTAGGCCCAATAGAATAGTCCCCTTATAATGGGAAAAAATGCAGAGTAAACGATTTATTATCTTCTTGAGCTTTTTTGCGATGAACATCGCAAGTGCTGAATCTATCGAGGAGGCTCTCGATGCGCTTTTTCCTCCACAAGTGAATCAAACAAGCGCTAAAGAGGCAGAAGTCTATTCTGGAACCTCATCACCAGGAGTGAATCATGAAGCGCTCATTGATTTACCCAACATTAAAGTAAAAAGGGAGTTAGTCAGTACTGGGGAAGCTCCCCTCTTAGAAGAAGCCCCTGGAGCTGATTTCTATAATGCTGAAGTAGCTAAGCGACTTGAATGTTTCGTAAAAGAACCCGGCAATAGCTTCTATTATGAAGTCCCCAAAGCTGATATACCTGTAGGAACACAGGTTGATTTTGATACCCATTCGAATTTTGGAGATCACACACACCAATTTGGGAAATCACATATGGAGTCGGCTGCACCTAAGCAAAGAGCTTATGTTCTGCCCCAACACGCTGTTGATGCTCTTTTGCCAACTTCTGTAAAACGGCAAAAGTCTTCCGAATTCGAGAGTGTGAAAAGACAGCATTACAATATGCCTGAGTGCTCTTCTTCTCATGAAGGATACACTGTTAATTTTGAGAATATTAGTGTTGTAGAGCTCCTATACTTTATCAGCAAAATTTCTGGAGTTAACTTCATCTTCGATAAAGAGCAGCTCGACTTTAATGTCACAATGGTGAGCCAAGAGCCTGCAAAAGGAGAAGATCTAGTAGCCGCTTTGCTCCAAATCTTAAAAATGCACGGTCTCTCAGTTGTTGAGCAAGGTGGCACTGTGCTGCTCTATGCCACTGAATCTCTTTCAAAAGTTTCTCGTGTTATTACTGATGACAATGTCAATGAAGCGTGTGAATCCGCTGTCATCACCCGTGTTTTCAGATTATTTAATGTGGAACCCGATAAGATTGTGGGGATTGTAAAGCCTCTCTTATCTAAAGATGCTATCGTTGAAGTTTCTCA
>CAZXQV010000198.1:0-2351 GCA_964643195.1 uncultured bacterium
ATGGATCTCTTTGACCAATTTGTTTCCAAAGGCGTAAAGCAAAGACTTCAAGAGATCATCGACAAGCCATTTGCACGTATAGACTATACAGAGGCTATTTCGATTCTTGAAAAATCGGGAAAAAAATTTGAATTCCCCTGCCACTGGGGCTGTAATTTGCAGGCGGAGCATGAGCGTTTTCTTGCAGAAGAGCATGTGAAAGGACCAGTTGCTGTTTTCAATTATCCTGCCAAAATAAAGTCGTTTTACATGCGTCTGAATGATGATGAGCAGACAGTGGCTGCTCTTGATATTTTGGTGCCTGCTGTTGGCGAGATTATTGGAGGGAGTCAGCGTGAAGAGAGGCTCGATCTGCTTCTGAAAAGGATGGATGAGCTAGATATGGAGAAGGAGGCATATTGGTGGTATTTAGAGCTACGCGAATATGGTTCTGTCCCGCATGCTGGTTTTGGTGCTGGTTTTGAACGTCTGATACTTGCAGCAACGGGAATGGAGAATATCCGTGATGTGATTCCTTTCCCTCGCTATCCTGGTCATGCCGATTTTTGATATATAGCTGATTCAGCTATAAAATCTCTTTCTATAAAAAACTGTATTCTACATTCTCTTCTTTACTAGATGATACCTTTCTATATCAACGCAAAATTTCTGCAAGATGCACAGTTAGCAGGTGTCGGTCGTTATGGCTTGGAGATCGCTACTCGCCTTCATAAGGCCTTTCCTCAAGCTCCTTTACTCACTCCAAAAAATATCCCCCAAAAGTGGTTAGATCTCTTACCTCTTGAAAAAATTGGTCGCTTCCAGGGAGCAGCTTGGGAGCAGATCGATCTTCCTCTCTATTTGCGTAATCAAAATGTTCCATTGCTGAATTTAGCCAATACATCTCCACTCTTTTATCGAAATAATGCTCTTGTAATACATGATGTGCTCGCCTTAACTTACCCTCATTGGTATTCAAGAAAAGCCCGCTTTTATTTTTCTCTCCTTCTTCCTCGCTGTGCTCGTTCTTCATCCTGTCTCATTTCAGTAAGCGATTATTCCAGGAGTGAAATAGCTCGCATCTTCAAAATTTCAAAAGATGACATTATTCTTGCACCTTGTTCTACAGGCGATTTTTGGAAACCTGATCTCTCAACCAATACTGAGGGAAGATATATCTTAGGAGTCTCTTCTATTGACCCAAGAAAAAATTTTGCCACTCTTATTCGCGCTTTTCTCTTGCTTGATGACCCTTCACTCCGACTTTTCATCATTGGCAACCAACATAAAGCTTTTGCCTCCAGCAAGCTGAAGATTCCAAAAGAAGCTGTAAAGCGAGTAATCTTTAAAGGATTTCTCTCAGATATCGACTTGCGTAAACTCTATACGCATGCACAGGCATTTCTTTTCCCTTCTCTAGCTGAGGGATTTGGCATTCCACCGCTTGAAGCAATGCGCTGCAGCTGTCCGGTGGTTGTTTCAGATATTCCAGTTTTTCGTGAAAACTATCAAGATGCCGCTCTCTATATCGACCCCCTAAATGATCAGGAAATGGCTAATACTATCTCTCATCTTTTGAACAATTTCCAAATGCGAGAAAATCTCATCAGAAAGGGTTTGGAGCGCTCTGCCTCCTTTAGTTGGGATGAAAGTGCAAAAACGATTCTTTCCGCCTTAGAAAAAATGGCGCATTGATTATTTCATAATAAAAAAGAATTTGGTTTACTTGCGCTATGTTGTTTTCCATCCTATGCATCACATTGGAGCATACAATCACACCCGAACAGCAGGCTCAAGGGCTAATGTATCGCAAATCCATGCCAGAAAATCATGGCATGACTTTCTCATTTGATAGTCCCCGCAAACTCACTTTTTGGTCGAAAAATTGCTGCTTTGACATAGATTTGGCTTTCCTGAATTGCAATCATGTCATCCAAGAAATCTATCTGCTAAAAGCTCATCCAACTCAAAGGATAACCTCTAAACTCCCTGCACAATATGTAGTAGAAATGAATGCTGGATTCTTCGAAAAAAATGGCGTGAGAATTGGAGACTCTATTGTTTGGGAAAGCTGCTTACAATCAGCTATGATTATCCCGCAAGAGCCAGTTTGCTCACAAAAATTTTAAACTGCCTCTCTACTCCCCGCTCTATGATCTCCCTCTCAATCTTCTGAACTGTAGCAGCCTTCAATTTACGCCTCCGGTCAATCTCACTATTCAATTCATCGATGTTGAGCAACTGAATCTGAGATTGCAAACGAGGATCGACGTTGCGCGGCACACAAAGATCAATCACAAGACGTTTGCGACTTCCGACCAAAGTTTGGGGCCTCACTAAATAGTCCGGCGATTTCGTACCAAAAATAATCA
>CAZXQV010000199.1:0-2349 GCA_964643195.1 uncultured bacterium
ATCCATCTTCATGCCATAAACATTGAGCGGTTTCCCACGTAGGGAATAGATGGCCTGTCTCAAAGGATCTCTCGATGATACAATCGATGCAGAAGCAGATTCCCCCTCTGTCAGAAATATCATCGTTTCATCTGCATAAAGAGACTCTTCATTGTAGTGAAACTTGCAATCTCTGAGCTTGGGAATCTTGTAAGAGATTTTCTTCTGTTTCTCCTTGGCCTCTTTTTTTACGGCAGAGAGTTCTTTTCTCAGCTTCTCATTGAAAGCGATGCGGTCAATAATCTTACGTGCGATGTCTTCATTCTTGTGGAGAAGATGGTCGACAGCAGTGCGCACCTCTTGGACGATTTCTGAGCGGATTTCGGTGTTGCCTAGCTTGTTCTTGGTCTGTGATTCAAAAACAGGATCTTTGATCTTAACAAGGATGCAACCGACCATACCATCACGTACATCAACACCTTGAAAATTCTTTTTCGCATATTCATTGACACCCTTCAAAAGGCCTTCGCGGAAACCAGAAAGATGTGTACCGCCATCAGCTGTATACTGTCCATTCACGAACGAAAAATAACTTTCTCCATAGTTTTGTGTGTGCAAGAAAGCAAACTCGATGTGTTTGCCCCGGTAGTGGAGGGGATCATAAAGACGCTCTTCGACTTCAGCGTTTAGAAGATCTAGTAACCCATTTTCAGAGGCAATTTTCAAATCGTTAAAGTGTAGCGTAAGGCCTGTATTGAGATAGGCATAATGTTGAAGACGCTTGATAATAAATTCATTTTGATAGCCGTATTTCCCAAAAATTTCGGGATCAGGAATGAACTCTACGTAGGTTCCAGACTTTTCTTTTTTCGCAACCTGCTTTTTGTTCAGTAACTTGCCTTGAGAAAATTCAGCCTCCATCATCTTGTCTTCGCGGAAGCTGCGGACAATAAAATGGCTGGACAATGCGTTCACAGCCTTTAATCCCACGCCATTTAGGCCTACAGAAAACTGGAAGACGTCATCGTTGTATTTTGCCCCTGTGTTGATCTGACTGACACAGTCGATCACCTTCCCTAAAGGAATGCCCCGTCCGTAGTCGCGGACAGAAATCATCTTTTTTTTGGGGTCATAATTGAGTTCAATCTTTTTCCCATTACCCATAATGAACTCATCGACGCTGTTGTCGATGACCTCCTTGAGTAAGATGTAGATACCATCATCGGGATGAGAACCATCACCAAGACGACCGATGTACATCCCTGAGCGCATGCGTATATGCGTCAAAGAATCAACGGTTTTGACTGTGCTCTCGTCATATTTTTTTGCCATTTGATCCTCATCATAACGCATGCTCAATTCATTTTCAAATACCCATTTGATTTCATAAGCAAGCTTTATAGCTGAATCAGTACAAAATTGGAGTGTTTCACCCACGCGAGAGTCTCGCGACTGAAGGATTCTAAATGACACCATGTTTCTAACATTGGGTCATTTAGGATCGTTCAGGCCCGAGAGCGTTGGCGCGGTCAAGCACTGCAATTTTGTACTGATTCAGCTATAGTCCTAATTAAATATAAGTTCTTTAATATAGTCTACTTGAGTTTTCTTAAGCAAGATAGTACCATCTCATCTGAAATAAAAGTCCTACACCAAGAATTAGACTATTGGCTATACCAAAGCCATGCTCATTGGAATCTTGGGGATCAATCATAAATCTGCCCCGCTCAGTTTGCGCGATAAACTTGCGAAAGCTTGTGCTCAGCGATTCCACCCTAGAAGTCTCCATAGTTTTTACTTTGTTCCACTTTCCACCTGTAATCGTACCGAAATTTACTTTAGCTCTGCAGATCTTCCTTTTGCTCACAACTACCTTTTGCAAGTTTTGCGAGAGGAGGTAAAAGAGGAGTTTGAGCATTGCCTCTATTCCTACTTTGGCATCGATGCATTTCTGCACCTCGCTCGGGTCACAAGTGGTTTAGATAGTGCTATTATTGGTGAAACTGAGATTCAAGCGCAGGTTAAACAGGCTTATGAAAGCAGTGTAGCCTGTAACCACGCCCTCCATTTTCTTTTCCAAAAATCACTAAGAATTGGGAAGGAGGTGCGCTCAAAGTCTCTGCTCACAAAAGGCTTGCCAACCCTTGAGGAGACAATTTACTACAAAGCTCAAGAGGAGCTTGGTTCCTTGGAGAACAAAAGAGTTCTCTTTGTGGGTATTTCAAAAATCAATCAAAAGATCGCTAACCGATTTTTTCAAAAGGGACTAAAAGATATTACTTTCTGCAATCGGAGTGAAGAGAAGATCGAAGGCCCTAAGCTTTTATGGAAAGATTTGGAGCTTTGGCAGACATTTGATCTGATTATTTT
>CAZXQV010000200.1:0-2339 GCA_964643195.1 uncultured bacterium
CATTTTATCTGCTCAATTTTTTGCCTGGGTACTAAAGGGTTGTTCATAAGTGTGATCTGATTAGAATTTTTTTATGAACATTTAAATGTTTGAATAGGAATAGTATTTAGAATTTTTGCAAAGGTAGACCATCAATTATGAACAATTTAGGTATGAGCCAAAATCAGAGCTGCAGCATCATCGGCGAGCGGTTTGTTGGTGCTTTTTTGTAGTTGGCTGACAATGTTTATTGCTTCTGTTTTTTGATTGAGCATGAACAAAGCTTTGGCTTTGTTCAGAAGAGAAAATTCATGATCGGGCTCTATTTGAAGTGCGCGATTCAGCTGTTCCACTGCCTTCTCATTTTCATTCATCTGAAGGTAGATCGCTCCCAAAGTTTGGCGATCAAAGGCTGTCCCTTTATCGATAATGAGCAAGACTTCAAAGAAAAGGCGAGCGCGGTCATACTTTCCCTCCCTTAATAAGGAAAATCCGTAAAAACGGATTTCATCAATTTTATCTTTTTCCCAACCTAAAAGTTCAGCCCAATTTGTTTTCATCGCTATCCTTGGAGAAACTGACGCGTTCGTGCCTCGACTTCGGCGACAAGATCATTATATTCTGCAACCTGTTCAAGAAATTCCATAAGGGTTTGACTGTGGCTCTCTTCCTCCTCATCTTCTTGGAAACCACGATGTTGATCGACGTAGGCGGCGAGACGCTCCTTATCGGCATAAATTTTTTCATTCAGATCAAGAAAGTAGGAACGTCTACGGCGCCAGAGAAAGTAGGCTTCCGGAAAAGTGAAATCAGCCCACGTTTTACGTCGATTCAGTCGCATAAGGACAGCGAGCTGAGGAATATCAGGCTTTAGCTTCAAAATAGTAGTATGGTGTACAATCGCACCTGTCTCACTTGGAGTCAGCTTGAGCGACTCAGAAAACTCACGCAGACCCTCTACGCCCTTAGCGTAGGTGTCGTGCGCTCCCATCCCGATATTCCACGATTCTACCATGTCATTATCCTACCCTAATGCGTATAATACTAACAAGTCCTGTGCCAGATTTACCAGTTTGAATTTAAAGATAATATGAATATAATAATCGTTTATGAAATGCTCTCACTGTTCTTACCCAATCGTCACTATTCCAGGCTTTATGATTGGGTCTGCGGCAATAATCGTGGGAGGCCTTTCTATTATCTATAACCTAGGCTTTTTGACAGGGCACCTTTCAGGTCTCAACTCAATCAGTATGAAAGCCGGTGCATCTGTTTTATCAACAGGATCTGTTATTTCGATTATTTCGATTGCTCTCATCTGTTCACAAACATCAAAGCCGCCAAAACAAGTCCAGGTAGAAATCTCTTTAACTTCGGAACTGCCCACAGGAATTGATTGGAAAATTTCCCGTTCCGAAAAGCTTGGGCATATTTGGGTCATTGCTTCCGATCGGGAATTTACAAAGTTTTATAAAGAATATGGCAGCCAATTTCTTGTAGATCCGTATGATGAAAATAAATTTAATCGATCTATAAATAATGCAGACCCAGAGATGTTAAATGATTCACACACCAGTCCTTTTGAAAGAGATATTGTCCTTGTTCTCAGTTCCGATGGAACGGTTTCTCGATGGGACGCTGGGACTTGGCGGGCACGCAAAAGCTCTCTTGCTCGCTCATCCTGAAATTGAACGTTATTATGGGATAGACCGTGATCCTGAAGCTCTTGGCCTAGCGAAAGCGAGCTTAGGGCTAAAATTGATCCCCATCCATGGCTCTTTTGTCGATATGGAGACTTTGGTATCTGAGCAAGTCGATGGCATTCTGCTTGATTTAGGCGTAAGTTCTTTGCAGTTGGATAAGGCAGAAAAGGGCTTTAGCTTCATGAGAGAAGGGCCCCTCGATATGCGGATGAATCCCGAAGATGAGATCGATGCGGCTTATGTAACCAACACATACAGTGAAAAAGAGTTAGGTCGAATCTTTCTGGAATATGGTGAAGAGCGCAAATGGCGCCAGGCAGCTCAAGCGATTATCCAAGCGCGTCGAAAAAAGAAGTTTAAGACCACATTTGATTTATGTCGAGCGCTTGACCCTGTGCTAAAGAGGGTAGGCAAGCTTCATCCGATGACGCGTGTCTTTCAAGCATTACGCATAGAGGTAAACCAAGAGCTCAAAGTTTTAGAGACAGTCATTCCGATCGCGATCAAAATGTTGAGGCCAGGTGGTCGGCTAGCGATCATTTCCTTTCATAGTCTAGAGGATCGCATCGTAAAATATGCTTTTCGTCATTTTATGGTGGAAGAAAAATCGGTAGACATTCTAACTAAGAAGCCATTGGAGGCAGACCGCGAAGAGTG
>CAZXQV010000201.1:0-2326 GCA_964643195.1 uncultured bacterium
CCGCCATGGTCTGTCTCTTGTCCTTGCGCGTGCGAGCATTTGTACTTGTTCTCTGCCCTCTAACAGGAAGTCCTACGCGATGCCGAATGCCGCGATAGGCTTGAATACTAATCAAGCGCTTGATATTTCCCTGAACATCACGACGGAGGTCGCCCTCTACCATGTAATCAGTCTGCAAGAGCGCGTTGATTCGGCTGATGTCTTCTTCTTTCAGGGCATGCGCCCTCATATCTGGGTCCAGACCTAGCTTCACAATAATTTCGTTGGCAACGCTTGGGCCAACACCATATATATATTGGAGGCTTATGATCAGTCTCTTTTTTCCTGGAATGTCTACACCAATTACTCTGGGCATAATTTTTTCTCTACGTTAATTATAATGATGGAAAATGATAGCAGCTTGACTCTATATGTTCAAGCTCTCCCTTTCATTTTTCCATGCTTCATAAAGCCTTCATATCGTTTCATCATCAAATGTGATTCGATTTGCTTCATTGTATCGAGCACGACACCCACTAAAATCAAAAGTGCTGTACCACCAAAGAAATAACTTATCGTGGGATCAATATGTAAAAATTTACCTATCATGTTAGGCAGGATCGCAATGACTGCTAGGAAAATAGCTCCTATTAAAGTGATGCGATTCATTGTTGTCTCAAGGTAATCTTGCGTCGGCTTACCTTGCCTAATGCCTGGTATAAAGGCCCCATTCTTTTTCATGTCTGAGGCGATTTGTTCAGGGTGGAATTGCGTAGCGGTCCAAAAATAGGTGAAGAAGAGGATCAACAACACATAAATTGTGAGATGAACCCAACTTCCTGGAGAAAGCGCGGCTGCAATAGAACCCAAAAATGTGCTTCTACCCAAAAATTGAGCAATCGTAGCTGGAAACATCAGTAGTGAACTTGCGAAAATAACAGGAATTACACCAGCGTAGTTGATTTTTAGGGGAACAAACGATCCACCACCTTGAACCTCTTTCCTTCCTACCATACGTCTAGCATATTGCACTGGAATCTTACGTACACCTTGTAAAATCATAATTGTTGCTATGATTACCAATACAAACACAGTAAAAAGCACTAGTAATGATGAAAAAGTGAGCTGTCCTGGCTCTTGAGAGTTCAAATTGAGTTGCTTAATCACACTGCCGATTGTCGTTGGCAATGTTGATACAATCCCTAGTGTGATGATTAAACTAACACCATTGCCTATGCCCTTTTCAGTAATCTGCTCTCCAATCCACATGAGGAAGACTGTACCAGTTGTCATTGTTACGATAGTCATGATGAAAAAGAGTAGCGGCATCCCAAAGAGTGTGAATTTCAACATCTCAGGCAAAATAATGCCTGGGTTCTGTATGTTCATCCCGACAGCAAAACGTGCGAAAAGCGCTGATTGTATAAATGCGAGCAAAACTGTCAAAAGTCTTGTATTTTTATTGATTTTTCTCCGCCCAACCGCAGGATTCTCACGCACTTCTCTTTGGAGACCTGGCAAAATTGCCATCAAGAGTTGCATAATGATTGATGCTGAAATGTAAGGCACGATTCCAAGCGCTATCACAGTCATCTGGGCAAAAGCACCACCAGAAAAGATATCGACAAGCTGAAATAGATTTTGACCACCTCCAGTTGCCTGCTTAAAGTAAGCTAGTGCTTGATCACCATTGATTCCAGGCACTGGTATGAATACTCCAATCCTGCAGACGATCAGCATCAATATAGTAAATACTATGCGTCCCTTCAATTCCGGAATGCTTCGAATGCGCTTGAACGTCTCAAACATTTACTACCAAGATACAATATTGATTTCAGACCCTTTGACTTTTTCGCGCGCACTTTCTGTCATGCCGCTCACTTCAAATTTAAGCTTTTTTGTGAGGCTACCCTTGCCCAAAACTTTCACTCCACCGTTAGAAGAGACATCTCTCATGAAACCTTTTTCTTTTAAAGTTTCAGCACTGACTGTTTCACCATCGTTATATAGTCTTTCAATCTGACTCAAATTGACCACATCAAAAGTTGTCTTAAAACGCGCATTTGTAAATCCGCGTGTTGGGAGTCTCATATGTAAACGTGAGCCGCCACCAATATAACCGGGTCTTGTTTGATATCCTGAACGGGCTCCCATACCTTTTTGACCTCGGCAACATGTTTTGCCTCTTCTAGAGCCTGGACCTCTCCCCAATAACTTTCTACGCTTTTTAGGACGCGCTACATTTTCCAACGATTCCAGTTTAATGCTCATGATATCCCTCTAAGTGCTCTCAATGTCTTCTTCTTTCTCAACTTTCCAAGCGCTTTAAAAGTCGCTTTCACTTGGT
>CAZXQV010000202.1:0-2313 GCA_964643195.1 uncultured bacterium
CATCTTCGATGTCGATGCTTCATGCTCGACTTCAGAAGTCTCATTATCGACTTCTATGTAAGGGAAGGTATTGGCTGAACATTGGTTGCCCACAAGCATCGAATCGCACTGCGTATAGTTACGCGCGCCATGAGCTTTGGGCGCAATTTTCACAAGCCCACGGTAGCTGTTGTGTGACTGATCTGCAGAAATGCCTTTGGAAATGATTGTCGAGCGCGTATGCCGCCCGCGATGAATCATTTTTGTTCCAGTGTCAGCACGCATGTGACCATTGGTCAATGCGATTGAATAGAACTCACCAGTCGAGTGATCCCCCTGCAAAATGCAGCTCGGGTATTTCCACGTGATCGCAGCTCCCACTTCAACTTGTGTCCAGGAGATTTTAGAATGGTTGCCCGAGCATAACCCGCGCTTGGTCACAAAATTGTAAATGCCACCCTTGCCCGTTTTGCGATCCCCTGCATACCAATTCTGTACTGTGGAATATTTGATCTCAGCTCTGTCATGAGCAATCAATTCGACCACAGCTGCATGGAGCTGGTTTGTAGAAAAAGCTGGAGCTGTACAACCCTCCAAATAGCTCACTGAAGAACCCTCTTCGGCGATAATCAAAGTGCGTTCGAACTGCCCCGATTCCTGATCATTGATACGGAAATAGGTGGAAAGCTCAAGAGGACATTTGACACCTTTGGGTATATAAACAAAAGAGCCATCAGTAAAAACAGCGGAGTTTAGGGTGGCAAAATAGTTGTCACCAATCGGCACAACACTACCTAAATATTTTTTAATTAGTTCGGGATATTGATGCACCGCCTCAGAAATCGAGCAGAGCACCACGCCAGCATCAACTAATTTTTTTCGAAAAGTGGTGCCGATAGAAACACTATCGAAGACCATGTCGACGGCAACATTACTCAATAGTTTTTGTTCATCTAAGGGGATGCCTAAGCGTTCGAAAGTGCGTAAAACTTCGGGATCTACCTCTTCGAGACTTCCTAACGAGGCTTTCTTCTTCGGCGCAACATAGTACGTGATATCTTGATAGTCAATTTTTGGCAGATCGAAATTGGCCCAAGTGGGCTCCTCCGATTCCAACCATCTACGGTAGGCTTTTAATCTGAAATCGAGAAGAAAGGCAGGCTCGCCTTTCTTTTGAGAAATAGCCCTTACGGTCTCCTCAGAGAGCCCTTTTGGCAGTCGCTCAGTCTCTACCTCTGTTATAAAGCCGTGCTTGTACTCGCCACGCTCTTCAAGAATTTGTTCTGTAGTCGCCACGACAGAAAAGAATAGCTGCTTCCTCTCAAAAATTCAAGTGATTTTATAGCCCATTCAGTTGAAAACTGCAGATTGTGCTATATCCCTTTTAGTGAGCAGCACTTTTTCGACTCGATGGCGCTTTACTGAGAGCACTTCAAAACGGTGGTTACTGACTACAAAAACATCGCCTTTTTTAGGGACAGCACCGAGCTGGGTCATGCAGAGGCCGCTCAAAGTTCTATAGCGAGCGCGTTCCTCTTGCGGCAGCTTTTCAAAAAGAAATATTTCCTTGAATTCATCAATGGGCATTTTGCCCTCAATGATCCAGGAGGCGTTGCTCACCTTGACAATCGAAGCATTTTCATCCAAATCCTCCAAATCAACGTCTTTGATGATCGCATGCATGATGTCACTCATGCGAATCAATCCCTGAATCGCGCCATATTCATCGGTAACAAGAGCAATGCCATGACGTTTTTTTTTGAATATATCTAAAAGTTCGAAAATCTGAGTATTCTCATGGACAAAGAGGGCTGGCGATACCTTACTTCTCAAATCTAGCTCTTCTCCACTCCACGCTTGAGCGAGCAAGTCTCGATTTTGGACGATCCCAACTACATGATCAATTTCTCCATCGCAAACTACATAATGCTCTTCCCCAAGAGCTAAAATATTGCTCCTGATTTTGGAAAGAGGATCATTGATATCAACCCAATCGATATCAACGCGTGGACACATCAACATACCAACACGTCGATCTCCAAGGCGGAAGATGTTTTCTACCATCTCCTGCTCCTCTTCCTCAATGACTCCAGCAAGGGCTCCTTCCTCTAGGGCCATCCGAATATCATCTTCTGAAATTTTGTTGTATTTGCTACCGCGCATCAAAACTCTTGCTACTATATTGAAAGAAAAAACTACAGGATAGGTAATGATCATAAGAATCTGAATGGGACGAATAAAATAGGGCGTGAGTTTTTTCCAATAGATCGCCCCAAGAGTCTTTGGTAGCATCTCGGACCAATAAAGCAAAACCAGAGTCAAAATGATTGAACC
>CAZXQV010000203.1:0-2301 GCA_964643195.1 uncultured bacterium
TGGATTGATTCAGCTCCAACAGCCGGGATCCACCTGTTGGAATCAATCCACTAGGGAAACCAGAACCAAACGAGCACATTTCCATTTTTAAGAGTCATTTTCAGAGAATAATTTTATGATAACTGCTTTTGCAACTTAGAATTAACGATAATCGGGATTGACAAAGACACCGACAATAGCATCTTAGAGACATGAATAGAAAAAGCACGACTCCTACCCGCCGCTTTCCGATAGCGGAATTGTAACCCTCAGACCCGGGCGTTCCCACGCCGAGTTTAGGGGGTAACAGAGTGCCTTGCTTCCACCGCCATTTATAACGCGGCTTCCAACAATCAATAAAAGATCAAATTACGGCAATAACAATGTGCATTTCCAGAACATTAGGAAGTGACTTTTCACAGAGGCTTTGAAATGAGCAAAGGAATGAAAAACAGAAAGAAGCCAAACATCGTGATTGGCGAATACGATCACGAGCGTTTGTCGCAAATTGCTGAATCTGCTCAAAACCGTGCGCCAGACGTGGCGGAAGATCTCATGGCCGAGCTTGATCGTGCAAAAGTCGTGGCCGATAAATCTGTTCCGGGAACCACAGTGCAAATGGGTTCAACAGTTGAGTTTGAAACCGATGATGGGCAGCACCGCAAGCTGACGCTCGTTTATCCCGCAGAAGCTGACATTGAACAGAATAAAATTTCCATCTTAACGCCTATTGGAACCGCTCTTATCGGCCTATCTCCCGGTCAACAAATGACCTGGACGGATCGGGATGGAGATTTGCGGACGTTAAAAATTCATGCTGTTGAAAAAAAGAAAATTGAAAAATCGGCATAAGATAAAAAGTACGTCAAACCAACGATAACGCACCTGATCTCACGGCTTATTTGGCTTGAGATCAGGTTCGCATGCGTTAAAAAGCACACTGCAGGGAAGAACACGAGGAGTACACCAGCATTTAACATGCTTACAAACTTCCGTGGAAACTCCGTGTTTCTCAATGCCTTTGTCGCAGTAACGCGTTAGAATGAACCGTTGGTTTAACCATTGGAAAAGCATGTCTCGTCGCTCGCTCCTCTTTACAGCTCTGTTTTCTCTTGCATTAATACTTCTCGCCTTTCTTCCATCCTTTCTTAATTCAAAGGGCTTTGAGCGCTCTCTGGTACAGCAATTACAACGGGATTTTGGACTTGAGGTAACAACTCTAGAAAAGAGTACGCTGTCGCTATTGCCGAGCCCCTCTCTCAAACTTGAGAAGGTGCGCATAGAAGGAGCAAGCGGGACTCTTGTTATCAGTAATGCGACATTACAAGCCAGCATTGGTATTTTAGGGCTCTTGCGCGGGCAAGTTGAACTAACAGACATTAGCGTCCATGATGCTAAGACCACTCTCGACCTACGAAAAAACAATGAAGAGCTTTTGACAGCTTTACTCGCCAAGATTTATCTACGCGGTCCCAATTCTGTTCAGGTGCTCACTATATCGGATGGCTCCCTTTCTATCTTGCGAGAGAAGAATTCTGATGTGGAAATCAATACCATTAATGTAGAGATGTCATGGCCAAAGAGCAGTGCACCTTTATCTATTTTTGGAACTTTTAGCTGGCATGGAAGGCCTGTCTCTATAAGCAAGGCAAGCTTATCCCCCTCACCTTTACTCAATGGCAAAAAAAGCCCCTTCACATTAGAGATCTCTGCTCTCGACAGTGAGTTAAATGTTTCAGGAAATATCCAAGCAGATCGCTTTTGGAACGTAACCGTTGAAGGGACAAGCCTTATCCGCAGCCGATCGCTCCATGAGCTGACGCGCTGGTCTAAGATGCCTATTCCGCTGGCCGCTTCAATCAAGGCATTTTCGCTTGAGGGTGAATTTTTGACGCGCCAGAAAATGATTTCTTGGCCTGCCGTTACGCTAAAGCTTGGTATGAATAAACTTGAAGGGTCTCTTGCGGTCCGCTTGGATAGGAATGAACCTAGTTTCTCTGGTACATTGGCAGCAGAGCGCTTGGATTTATCGGATCATATTGTTTCAATCCTGCCAGATAGTCAAAATTTATCTAGCCCCTTTGAAAGACAAACAGACCAAGCTAATCTTGATTTACGCTTATCTGCAACTATTGCAAAAATTGCCTCTATCGACATATCAGACTTGGCCTTAGGGCTTATTATGAAGCCTGATAAACTAGAAATTTCGTTGGGCCGAGCATCTTTTGATCGCGGTTCTCTTAAGGGAAAGTTGCAGATTAGCACCTCGTCTTCCCTGCGTGATATGAAGATGCAAGGGTCAATGGAGAATATCAATCTGTC
>CAZXQV010000204.1:0-2270 GCA_964643195.1 uncultured bacterium
ATGAAGCGCATCGATTTGCAATTGCTTTTCAAAAAGAGCGTCGGAAAAAGCGCACTTTTGAAAGTGCACTCGATACCTTAGCAGGCATTGGACCTGTCAAAAAGAAAAGACTTCTTAGCCATTTTGGCAGTTTGAAAAGGTTGCTTGCTGCGACTCCCGAACAGTGGAAAGAGGTGAAGGGCATCAACCAAAGAGATATTACAACTCTCAAACAGTGGCAATTAGATTCAGGCGAAAAGGCTGCCTAAAACTACAAGCCTGTGCAAAGGTTTCCTGCAAAAGCCTCTCAATTTGAGCTCACTCATATTCTTGCCTTTGGTTCTAAAACTTGTGCAGAATAAGGCTGTTCAGAAAGCGTTTTTACTGACAACCCTTTGACCACAATATGGACAGCAGCAACGTGGAACCCAGTCAGCATCGTGATCTCTTCGACGACTTTTTCCTCTACTTCGCGAGTGATCTTAGGAATCACAATACCATAATCGACATGGATGTCGATTTTGGTTTTAACCGAGTGGGTCTTGCTATCTTGTTCTACAATGATACCTTTGACTTTTTCGACTTCACGTCCAAAGAGGGTGTCGATCAACGTACTGCTCGGTAGGGAGACGCCTACAATTTTATTGAGACATTGCAAAATAATAAATTGAATTACACGTGTCTCAATATCATGGCTGAAGGTAGTCTTCGGTACTTCAAATTCTTTTGTATCCAATTTTTCAGCCATAAGGAACTCCTTGAGAATAAATTCAAATTCATGCTAGAATATATACCTATGTTAGGCAAAATGCAACTACTCAATATACTTCTCTTCTCGGGCGTCATGGGGCTGCTCTGTTCCCACTTAGCTAAGAAAAAAGGGAAGGGTCCGCTGCTCTGGTTCTTGATGGGCTTTCTTTTTGGCATTTTTGGCCTGATCCTTCTTTATATCGTGCCTACTTTCTCGAAAAAGGAAGAGAAGCCGGTATTTCAAACCCCGAAGGCTGTAGAGAGGGGCGATGCCTGGATTCACATGTGGTATTACCTAGACCCGACTCATAAGCAGATGGGGCCTTTTGAATTTCCTGAATTCATCAAGAGGGTTAAGGAAAAGAAGGTTGCCAAGGAAACGCTAGTCTGGAGTGAAGGGATGAAAGAGTGGAAGCGCCTCTCTGATCTCCCCGAAGAGGTTGTTTCCTCATTTGAGAAATCAGCATCTTAATCAGCTATATCGTTCTTTTTTTAAATTTATTATTGACAGCTCTATAGCCAAGTGCACAATACCACCATAGACTCAAAAGTAATGCATTTGTGGATTGGCAAGAGATGAATAAGCGAATAGGCGAGATTAATCACCTCAAAACAGGCGCCATTTGTGCCTATATCGCAGGGGCTTGCTACGTTTTAATCGTCCTTTGTGCCTTTTTAGCCCCTAGATCCATCGCAAGCTACGTCACTTCTAAACAATACTTTCATGATTTTGAATCTTATAAACACTATTTTATTTTTTTAAAATGGGTGATGGCTATTTCGAATGCTGCCATTTTGGGCGTTGTTTGCGCCCTTTATACGTTACGCCCTACAAAATATGATGGGATATTGACACTTTTCACAATCTTGGCAATCATTGGGTTAGGCGTTGGAATGTATCAAAGTGTCGTAGATGCGACTCAAGTCCCTCATTTAGCCGAACGCTACGAAACCTCTTCTTCAGAAATACAGCATGTCATCATCGCGTTTGGGGTTGCAAACCCAGCCATCTATGCCCTCTCACTTGGCCTTCCAGGAGTCTGGTTCATTGTGATGAGCCTTTGCTATCTGCATCAACTCCCTAAACTGCTTACTATCTTTGGGATTGCTTGGGGTTTGGGAAATGTAACAACGGTTGTTGCACACATGATGGTTTTGATCTGGTTGATCTACCTCGTAGCTATCGGCGCTTTAATTGCGGCACCCCTTTGGAGCATTTGGCAAGCGGCCTTTTTTTGGAAAAAGGCAAGAGAATTAAAAGAATAAGGAATTTTATAATGAAAATAAGTGTAAAAGACACACCTGAAGTCGCATCAAGTGTGTCTGATATTGCAGAAGAAGCTAACCTTACCAAGAAGCTTTGGTCACGCCTGGAATCATACCCATACCGGCGAGTTCACGAAAACAGATTCGCGAGACACCAAACTTACGTAGGTAGGCATGAGGTCTGCCTGTCAATCGACAGCGATTTTTCAGACGAGTTGGCGATGTGTCGCGACGCATCTTGTTAAGGGAAGCGCGAGCTTCCTCACGATCCTCTT
>CAZXQV010000205.1:0-2231 GCA_964643195.1 uncultured bacterium
GAGAATGGTCATGTGCGCAGGTTGCGTGAGTATGTGGCCAGCGACAATCTGATTGCGATTTGCAGCAAGTTGGAAGCTGAAATCTCCGAACTTGATCCGCAGGATCAGCCTGGCTTTTTGGAAAGCGTAGGATTGCAAGAAACGGGGTTGAATCGGTTGATACATGCCTCTTTTGATATGCTAGGTCTCATCACCTTCTTGACGACAGGGGAGATAGAGACGCGGGCGTGGACAATTCATAAGGGAGACACAGCTGCGGAGGCAGCTGGCAAGATTCATACGGACATTCAGAAAGGGTTTATCCGCGCGGAAGTCGTCTCCTATGCAGATATTGTCACATACCAAGGACGCAACGGAGCCAAGGAGGCTGGCAAACTACGCGCTGAAGGCCGTGACTACATTGTCAAAGATGGTGATGTGATGCTTTTCTTACACAATTGATCGACTGAATTAGCTATATCTTCCTTAATCTGATTGGCTAAAGCCTCTCTAGAAGGAAACTTTCTCTCAGGACGAATGAAACGCAAAAATACAACCTCTACTATCTGTTCGTATAAATTTCCGTCAAAATCTAAAAGATGGACTTCTAGTAGTTTATTTCTTTCCCCAAAAGTAGGTGCCACTCCCAGATTAGCAATGCCAATCTCATCATTTAGCTGTACGCTGTACACTCCAAGTGGTGGCAAACAGAGCCCCGAAACATCGATATTGGCTGTTGGATATATGAAACCACGACCTGCTCCCCGAATCACTCTACCCTGGATGGAATAAGAGCGACCGAGCAACTGAGATGCTGTTAGCAAATCACCTTTCTGAATCACTTCGCGTATGTAGCTGCTTGAAATCGCTCGATTTTGATAATTCACAGGGTCTATGTACTCTAAAGAAAAGCCCATTTGCTTAGACAGTCTTTGTAGTTCTTCCCGTTGTCCTTCTCGATTGTAGCCAAAAGCAGCATCGTGACCCAATACTAGATGAGAAAAATCGAATTTAGAGAGAAATTCTTCGGAAGTTTGTTTCGAAAACTCTTCAGTGAAGGGCTCTATGATTGTTTCGACTCCAAATTTTTGTAACAGCCCCATTTTGTGCTCGACTGTTGATAAAAGAGGTTTGGAAATGGCGCATAAAACTTCAGAAGGGTGATTGGAGAAAGTAAAGACTGTGGGCTTTTTGGAAAGAAACTTCAGTCTTTGCAAAATACGCTGATGTCCTAAATGGACACCATCAAAATTGCCGATTGTAAGAGCTCTAGACATCTGTTTTCAAATAAGGGGTGATATCAAAATCAGGGCTGTCAAGCAATCTTCCATCCATACACTCATCGAGTGAGTAACAGCCACTACGAGTCCGTTGTAGCTGAGTCAGGTGAGCGCCAGATCCAAGCTTCTCTCCAATATCATGAGCCAAACTACGGATATAAGTGCCTTTGCTACAAGAAACCAAGAGTTTCAAATAAGGATATTCATAGCGCAATATTGTGATGCAAACCTGCACCTTGCACGGCAGTCTATCGATTTCAATTCCCTCACGGGCTAGTTTATAAAGCGGCTCACCCTTCACCTTCTTTGCAGAGTACATAGGAGGCGTTTGCTCAAGCTCTCCTTGGAATTGAGAGACAACTTTTTCTACTTGAGAACAAGTCGGCTTTTTCTTTGAACGGGCAGTGATCTTGCCATCACAATCATAGGTATCAGTAGTAACGCCTAAATAGACTGTTGCAAGGTACTCTTTGTCTGCTAAAAGTAGTTTGTCTGCAAGTTTCGTATAGTCGCGGCCCAGTAGTAGAATCATCACCCCCGTCGCGAAAGGATCGAGTGTGCCTGCGTGGCCCACTTTCTTGATGCCCGTAATGTGTCGTATGCTACGGATCAAACTAAAAGAGGTCCTCCCTTGCGGCTTGTCCACAAGAAGAATCCCTTCTTTTAATTCAGTCATCGTGGGCAGCTCGACTCTCTCTCTCATTTCTAATTCCATCTATTATCGATTCGATGCGCATCTGTTTTTCTACTGTGTCGTCCAGAACAAACCTAAGTTCAGGGAAGTAGCGAAGAACTACCTCTTTTGAAGCTTTGACTGCGATAAAGCCAGCAGCCGACTGCAATGCCTCTATCGCCTTTTTTTTGTCACCCTGAATCAGGCTGACATATACTTTTGCGTAGTGCAGATCATTCGTTACCTGCACCTGAGTGATCGTTACAAGTTCGGGAATATGCGGATTCTTCACCTCAAGA
>CAZXQV010000206.1:0-2208 GCA_964643195.1 uncultured bacterium
ACTAGCTCTGCAAAAGGACGCGGGCTTGTCGTAGCAATGTCAAAGCCATCTGATTGCAAAAGAGGCACAAGCTCAATGTCGTTGAGCACCCGACGTTTATCCGCATCCTTCCTCGAAAGATAGAGCCTTCTTTTTTCTGTTGTTTGTGAAGGAATGTGACTCTTTAGAAAACGACATGCCCATTGAGTAGGGATCAAAGGAAAAGCGGGAACGATCACTTCTCGAGCTCTTACACCTTCAAATTTCGAAGCATCAATAATACGCGCGGGATCTACTCCAAAAAAGAGCAAACTCTCTCGCTGAAAAGATTTTCCCTGATCGATAAAAATTTTCCCCTCAAGATTTTCAACCAAAGCAAGCCTAGGCAACACCTCATACATCCAGTGATAAAACATGTCTTGCCAGCCGGAAGTGAGAGAAATGACCCTTTCTGCTTCCACAATCTTGGGAAAAAATCGCCTCTTGCTGAAATTAAATAGATCATGATTTTCAGCACTTTTCGCATCGACAGCCCTCAGATAGGTCTTGATGAGGCGACCCTCTTGATCGAGATTCCCCCCCAAACTTGTGGCTATACCATTTGAAAGCTTAAAGAGTCCCAATGCAGGCAACGAGCCCTTACGCTCCAAAAATTGAGAGTGAAGCTTTTTTTCAATTGTTTTGGGCAGTGGGAGATCAATAGATTCACTCGGTATGAGCTCTTGCTCAATTTTGGCTTCCGAAACCCCCGAAGGAATAGCAAAAATAGGGTAGCTTTTGGGTCCAAGTAAAGAGGCGATGCGGCCACAACTTCGCTTGAAGCCCAGCCGCAAACTCTTGACGCCTCTACTCAGAAAAGATTTCGTTTGGCTTGAAGAAGAAGTCAATTTCTACCTTAGCTGTTTCCTTTGCATCTGAACCATGAACAGCGTTCGCGTCAATCGATTCAGCAAAGTCTGCGCGGATCGTCCCCGGAGCTGCTTCTTTCGGATTGGTTGCTCCCATTACTTCACGATTCTTCAAAATCGCATTGTCGCCCTCTAAAACAGAGACCACAACCGGTCCTGAGATCATAAAGTCGACTAAATCTTTGAAAAAACCGCGTGCCTTGTGGACAGCATAGAAGTTCTCTGCTTGCTCTTTGGAAAGGTGCAGCATGCGAGTAGCTACAATTTTCAGGCCAACCTTTTCAAAGCGTGCCATGATCTGACCAATCACTTTCTTTTTGACTGCATCTGGTTTAATAATCGATAGAGTGCGTTCTTTAGTCATTAATATCTCCTTTTTGAGAGAGAGGATACCAATAGCCTGCTTTATAGTCGATTCAATTTAATCTCGCAAACCGCGCAGCGCCGAAGTGATCAATTGTGCCAAATCATTAGGATCGGCCACTTCTTCAGCAGCCCTCTTCACAGCCTTTTCTGCTGCAGGGAGCGTGTAGCCCAAATTGAGAAGTGCTGCAAGTGCATCTTGCAATTTTACCCCACCTACCTTACCTGAAGATTTGAGACGCCCCTTCAAGTCAACGAGGAGTCTCTCCGCTGTCTTTTTGCCAATGCCAGGTACTTTGGCAAGCGCTGTTGCATTTTGCGCCTCCACAATAGCCCCTAAATCATCAATATGCGCGATTAAGTTGAGAGCCGTCTTAGGTCCAATCCCTGAAAGGGTCAGTAAAAGTTCAAAAAGCTCTCTATCTTGTTTTTCAATAAAACCAAACAGTGTTTGTGATTGCTCCCTCACAACAAAAGAGGTGTAAAGCAGAACTTTTTCGCCTATTTGATGGAGAGTACAGGGAGTGCTCAAACGATAGCCCACACCTTGCACATCAAGAACTGCATACTGGCTAGTAGACTCAACTAGCGTGCCTTGGATATATTCGTACATCTTCCTACATGGCTGTGGCAGATCGCAAGTGCTAAAGCATCCGCTGCATCTTCCGGTTTTGGAATTTCTTTTAGTCCAAGCAGCTGGGCTGTCATTTTTTGGACTTGGAGTTTACTCGCACGTCCAGTGCCCACGACTGCTTTCTTAGCTCGGCTTGCAGTATATTCGAAGACCGGGATTCCATGCAAAGTGGCTGCTAAAACAGCAACTCCACGTGCTTGGCCTAACTTCATAGCTGATGAAACGTTGTGGCTGACATATTGAGCTTCAATCACAACAACATCTGGTTTAAATTTTTCAATCAGAGACAAAACACCTTTATGAATCCAACAGTAGCGTTCGTTG
>CAZXQV010000207.1:0-2193 GCA_964643195.1 uncultured bacterium
CGCCCAAAGAGAGAAAAAAACAAGCCACTACCATGCTTTTTTTAGGAAGTCGGGAGCTGAAACTGGGGTAGATGATGCGCTATCGGCGGCGGGCATCGATTGTACAACGGGTGAAGTTGAATCTCCACGCTCAGCTATTGGATGATGAGAGGGTGAAAGATATGATGTTTGAGACAGATTTGTCGCTGACAACAATTGACCTAGAAGAGGAAATGGCGAAGGCCTAGCATCTGGCCCTCCAGGTGCTGTAAATCCTGGTTGGGGGGATAATCCAGAATTTGGAGACATTGGATGTGAGATTGAAGATTCTCCATTTCCTAAGACTGGGGAAAAGTCAGGTAATCTGACTCTTACAGACTCTAACCCAAAGAAAATGGCATCTACAATACCTTCAATCTGAGATGCCACTGATACCGCTGAGTCAGCCTCAGCCTGCGGTCGTGATGAAACAGTTGCTAGACCTAAAGGATTCCAATTAGTTGGATGCATGACTTAATAAAATTGGTTTTTTATATTCCTAAGAATATAGATTGATAATTATTGTCTGTCAATCATTGTTTATCGGTCGGTGACCGACCATCAGCCATTCCACCTGGAGGTTTTTCTCTTTTAGAATCAACGGGTTGCAAGATTTCATTTCGTAAACTTTTTTCGTTATTGTTTTTGGTAGTCAAAGATTTAGCGTCATTTTCAGCGGGAATTGCTGACCGACCATAAAAAACCCAGCAATTCCCAATCGCGTTGTGCGCAGCGAAGTGCCAGGGTACGTCCTTAAAAAGTCATCGCAAGTAAAATCTTTTGCAAGTGATTGGGCTTTTCTTTAGAATACCTCGGCATGGTCTCATTACACATTCCAGAACAGCAACGCACGCTACCTTGGGTACAGTCCCTTGTAGGCTTAATCCAAGAGCAGTCCAAGATCATCCAAGAGCAGTCCAAGATCATCCAAGAGCAAGCCAACGTTATCCAGGCTCAGGCCAAGGAGATTGTCCAAATCAGAAGCTCTGTGCAAGATTTACGCGACGAAATTACTCGTCTGAACAAGAAACCGAAGCGACCAAAATTTAGGTCGAGCGGTACACCAAGGTCTAAAAATACGAACAGCCAGAGCAATCCCAATCAGAGTGCTTCTGACAGTGCTGAAAACAATCGTATATAAAGGCAGGTTACGATCGATCAAGCCCGAGAGCTTTGACGCGGTGAAAATTATCAATCCACATTTAGATTCTCAACTGATTCGGCCATCGTGATCGTATAGAGCGGGTTAAAAACAGTGCCTCTGACACTCAGCGTAAAAAGCTCCGCGAGCTTCATCAAAAGACTATACTGCTTCATCCGGATCTTGACATCGAGATTCCCAGCAAAGTCAATATAGGCTGCCTTCTCCCCTGCAAGAAAGAAACGCGCTCTCTTACCTTCAGAATAAACATCCCTCAGCTCATTAAAATAGAGTTTTTCATCCTCAATCGTATAGAATAGCTGGCCTCTGACAGGAATTAGGTTTGTCAAATCAAGGCCCAAACGAGCTGTAATCTCTGTAGGAATTTGCAGAATGTTAGAAAATAGAGTCTTTTTCGCATAGTTGGTGAAATAAAGTGAACCTTGCCCCGAAAAGCTCTTTAGATCACCGATAGTGCCTTTCAGGCCAAGAAGAGTGAGCTCAGGAATACAAAACGATCGGAAAAGTGGGCGATCTCTTTTCTCCATGTCAGTCCACGGACTTGCAAGGCGAGAAAGACGGAAATTCTCAATATTTACTCTCTCTATTTCTATTTTCCACCCCTCTTTTTCACGGAAAAGATTGAGCTCTTGAGCTTGAAGAGTCCCACTCCAATCAGTTACCTGGAAATCATGCATGATGAGCATCTCATTGCAATATTCGAGATCTGACGAAAAATGATTGCAAGCAACAGAAAACACTCCAAAATTGCTCCCCTCAATTCTTCCGTAAAAATCAGGATTAAAAGGGTCAAATTTCCTAAAATGCCAATGGCCATCTAGTTTGTAGCCCCCTTTGATCGAAATACTCTCTAACATCTCACGTAACTTTCCAGAAAGAAGCGGAACAAGCCTTTCTGACTCAAAAGAGAGACTGCCCTCAAAGTCAATCGAATCAGTTTCTGGAGAAGCTGTCAGTTGAGCTCTACATCCCTCTAAAGCACCTCCCACTTCTGCAACTTGCCAATCGGGATT
>CAZXQV010000208.1:0-2184 GCA_964643195.1 uncultured bacterium
TGGCAAAAGATTCCGAGATGGCAGCCACGCAATATTCGATGAAACCTGTCGAAGCAGTTGGCATGTTGAAGATCGACTTCCTCGGTTTGAAGACTTTGACAAGTATCAAGATTTGCTGCGAAGCCATCGAAAAAAAGAGGGGAGAGAAGATCGATTGGGTCAATCTTCCTTTGGAAGATCAGAAAACGTTTCAGCTGTTAAAGCAAGGCAAAACTTTGGGCATCTTCCAAATGGAATCTGGTGGTATGCAAGAGCTCTCAAAGCAGCTTGGGCCTGATAGATTTGAAGAGATCATGGCGATCGGAGCGCTTTACAGGCCAGGTCCTATGGATATGATACCCTCCTTCATTGCTAGAAAGCATGGCAAGGAACCGATTGACTTGGAACATCCTTCGATGGAGTCGATTTTGGCGGAGACCTATGGGATTATGGTCTACCAAGAGCAGGTGATGCAGATTGCCCAGACGCTTGCTGGGTATAGTCTGGGTGAAGGTGATGTTTTGCGCAAAGCGATGGGAAAGAAAGATGCTGAGCAGATGGCCAAAGAGCGTGAGAAATTCCGTTCAGGTTGTATTGAGAATGGCATTGAAGAGTCTGTCGCAACAGCAATTTTTGATAAGATGGAGAAATTTGCGGCCTATGGTTTTAACAAATCACACGCTGCAGCTTATGGTTTTATCACCTATGTTACCGCTTTTTTGAAGGCCAACTATCCGAAAGAGTGGATGGCATCATTGATGACCTGCGACCGCGATGACATTTCTAAAGTAGCTAAATTCATCCGTGAAGGCCAGGCGATGGAGATTAAGATCCTTCCTCCCGATGTCAATGAAGCTGGGAAAGAATTCGTAGCTACGGACAGCGGCATTCGTTTTGCCATGTCTGGTATCAAGGGTGTAGGCGAGGCTGTTGTTGAAGCTATTTTGCAAGAGCGAGAAAAGAATGGTCCTTTCAAGAATTTCTACAGTTTTTTTGAGAGAATCGATCTCAAACGGGTGGGCAAAAAGGCCATAGAATATTTGGTCGATGCGGGTTCTTTCGATTACACCGGTTGGCCACGCGATGCTCTACGTTTGAGTATTGAGGAAATGTATGATGTAGCATCGAAAGATCAGAAAGAGAAAGCTTCGGGTGTGATGACTCTTTTCAATCTGATCGGAGAGAAGAGTGAGAAGCGCTTTGAAAAGCCCCCTGTGGTTGTCAAACCAACAGCCAAGCGCGACATGTTAACGAAAGAGAAGGAGCTGCTTGGTTTCTTTTTAACAGGCCATCCGATGGACTCCTATAAAGGAGTGATGCAGAAACTCTCCTGTATTCCTTTAGAGAAAGTGGAGGAGCTTGAGCATAATGCAGTCTTCCGTACGGCATTTATTGTGGAGGCGATTCAAGTGCGTATTTCACAGAAGAAGCAGCAGAAATTTGCAATTCTACGCATTAGCGATGGGATGGAATCCTATGAGTTGCCCATTTGGTCTGATCTTTACGAACAAAAAAGTGAACTGCTCGACGAAAACCGGCTGCTTTATGCTGTGCTTCAGGTCGATAAGAAAGAAGAGACGTTGCGACTTAACTGTCGTTGGTTCGATGATTTAACACAAGTGAACGAACAAATGATTGAGGCGTGTGACAGCGCCTTTGATGGAGCGAAATTGCGTATACAACGCGCTGAGCAGATGCAGCAGAAGAGGAAACCTGTGGAAGAAATAGAGACGATGATCACTTTGAAGATAGATGCTCAAAAGATAAGGCTGAGCGAAATTCTCAAGTTAAAAAAAATGCTGATTCAACATCAAGGTAAGCAGCGGATTCAGTTGGCTTTCTTTGTGGGAGGGAAGCATGAAGCCACCTTGCAACTCAATGATCAAGAGGTGGATTTCAATAAAAAGCTAGAGAGTGCTCTCAAGTCATTGGGAGTCGAACGGCTTTCCGTTTAGGGCATTCCAGTGCGTAGTCCGGATACTGCCATCGGGATTTTGGACTGAGATCTGATGGACAGGAAGAAAGACTTGTTGCATCTTGCGTATGGCGAAATTGCCTGCAAAAGCAATCTCAGTTAAATGTTTAATTTGGGAGACGCTATACCGTTTACTCATCTTAACGGCAGATTTGGTCGATTGCGTGACGAGCGGTTCAGCTAAGTGAGTGATGGGCACCACTTGAATTTGTGGATCCTGTAGATGAATT
>CAZXQV010000209.1:0-2149 GCA_964643195.1 uncultured bacterium
GAAAGTCCTTCACGGGCTCTAGTAAGGAGAACCGTTAGAGAAGGCAAGGGTGTCCGCCGTGAGGCGGGATCTGAAGAAAGCCGTATACAAAATGCTGGCCTGACGAACAGGAAGCGCATATGAGGCAGAGGCCCTAGGATAAGGAGGCGGGAAACTCCAAAGTCCAATACTTACTCAGAAGGGTCAATGTAGATGCGACGGGCTAGCAGGAAAGTGTAGCGAATTACCCGGTGAGAGCTGTATTCATGCGTGATTATTACCCGACAAAAGAGGGGAACACACAGCTAGCGGTGCCTCTGAGAGGACGGTACAGCAGTCAGCAGACGACATAGTAGGGAAGGCATGGTATCGTCCCGAAGGTCCGAACATGAAAACAAAGAAAAGAGCCAAACTTCATGACAACAGACAATCGCAGAAATGAGGAGAAATCCGAAGCTAAAACGGAAGAATCGAAAGAGAGTTTCGTTCCCCTTCCGAACAGCGCGCTGGTTGACAAGACAGAGAGGCAAACCTTTTTTCTACCTAGCGTGCGAGCTAGGTCACAGTGATCATGAACCGCCGTATACGGTTCCGTACGTACGGTGGTGTGAGAGGACGGGAGCTGAAAGGCTCCCTCCTACTCAATAAAGATTTGTACAAAGTCGAGATAATATATTAAACTTTAATTTAATCTAATCGGTAGGGCGCGGTCACTTGTTGCTCGGATCACGTGCCATAATCTTTGCAATTTTTTCTGCTGTGGTTTTTCCAATTCATGGAGGATCAAAAAGCAGTCGGCGTTCCGGCCAAAGGCACTTTTTGTCCAATTCGCAGAACCGTTGATTAAAAAACGATCGTCAATGATCACAAATTTGTGATGAAAGAGTTCAGAACCTCGATTAATCCGCACATGGACAGGAGAGTCTATCAGCTTGTCAACGGATTTTTTATTAGCGCCATTGGTTTGAGCCCGGTCGACAACGACTTCTACACGAATACCACGCTTCGCAGCGTTCATGATGGATTCGGTGATTTTGGGGTGGGTCCAGGTGAACATGCCTACTCGAATGGTATGATTGGCTTCGTTGATCAGTGAGATGAGACGATCCAAACCTTCCGCAGCTGCTTCTGGAAAACTCCAGAACTCTGCCATCTGCCCGCCGATTGTAAAGTGGTGGTGGGATTTACCGGCTAAAATGGTGTCGGCCAGTTCTCGACAGATAGCGCCGATCACTAGATTGTCGTGGAGTCTTAGGGAGGCTGTAGTAAAATTAGCAGAGCCGATCCAGACAGTTTCTTCATCGATAATAAGAATTTTTTTGTGCATCAGACCGCCCATTTTGATAGGGGTAGTATCGGAGAGCGTGCGTAACCCTACCTGTTCCGTTGATTCATCGTGAAATACTTTAACAGAGATTCCTTCATTCTCTTTTTTTTTCAGTGCATCGATGAGGCGATTATCAGAAAGAGCGTAGATGTAGAGATGGATGGATCTCATGGCTCCATTGATTGCTTTCAAAAAGGTGCGTTGCAGGTTGTCATCGGTTTGATTCGCGTAAAGGTTGGGAGCGCTACCTTCTTCAGGTAGTCTGCAGTGCAGGCCATAATAGCTACTCCAGATGACGAGCGTGATGATGACGAGAAGGGTGACAATCCAGCGGGTCGTTTTAGACCAAAACCGGCTGAGGCGATGAAGTGGTAACTGTGCGAGAAGTGCTCTCATGAGTTTCTTATACCCAAACGCCTATTTCTCGCGCATCGGATAGTAGTCGATTAAGGTCTATAATCAATTCAGTTTGGATTGATCACTCACCTTATCTCGACAGCAATTCCCGCTGGAGGTTTTTCTCTTTTAGAGTCAATGGGTTGTAAGATTTCATTTCGTAAACTTTTTTCCTTATCGGCATAACTTAGTCACTTGTCCAGTTTTTGGAGACCATATATTTGGAGTGTTCAACTCCATTCGCTATAGCTTTTCCAGCGCTCCGAAACAAGCTTTTCTGTAGCAGGATCGCACTCAACTACCGGTGGGTAGGAGGGCTTCATCCGTGCATCAATCACAATCGGTAACTCATAAGAAAGATGATGCCGAAACACCTTCGCTCGACTCTGGATATCCGCTGCCGGCTCAAACCTCGTAAACACCGTCCACACAAACTCTTTCAATGCA
>CAZXQV010000210.1:0-2122 GCA_964643195.1 uncultured bacterium
CGAGCATAAAAAGTTGATTATTTGATACTTGCAACGCAAGTGTCAAAGTCAGGAGTGCACTCGTCATGATGCTTGGTGAAGCGTTGGAACGCAAGGGTGTTAACGCACAAATTCCACAAAATCAACAGTTCCAAGCTGCTGAGAATAGGATAGATAAAGCACGATTAAAATCTGCTCTTGCCTTGAACCTATACGACTCAAGTGGCGTCAACGCTTAGCAACAGTCAATCACCTTCCTGAATAATTTTTGATGTTCGGGACAGTTCTATTCGCGTCTAGCGGATGAATGGTGCACTTTCACAATCATCACCTAATGATGCTAACTCAAGTAGCGTACACTTGCATAGTCGATTAAGGCAACAATCTGATCTGCGATATGTTAGGACCTCGCTTACAGATTTTATTGCGATTTTTCGCAATCAGGCGGTAGAGCCAGTTGGGGCAAAAAATCGTATAACCCAAAATTTTCGCGATCCGGTTTACCGCCCTTCCCTCCACAAAAATCTTGGGCCGCCCCTCAAAATCCTCAACCAAAACTACGCTATCCCCTGGAGGCAAATGAAACTTTTGCGCAGTCTCCCCTTGCAGGGGCGCAAAAAAGAAAATTCCTTCGTGATCCCTCTTCACAACAGCTAGAATCGCTCTATGACAGAGAAAACAGGGACCATCAAATAAAATTAGATACTTCATGACTTTATTTGCACTCTCTCTGTTGCAGAGTAGCGACGCGCCAATTCCAGTAGCTCATCATCACTCCTTCCACCACTTCTCATCTCTTGCTGGATCGCCTCACGCTCTTCTAGCCATTTACGATCCAGAATTTTTTGTACCGTAAACAGAAAAAATTGTTCAATCTTTTCATTATGCAGTTTGCTCGTCATGATCTCATTCACGCACTTTTCCACCTCAACATCATCGATCGATCCCATCACTGAGAGCAAATCAGTCTCGACAGCCATGAGATAAGCGTCATAAAGCTTCTTGCAAGCAGGATTTTTGAAATGCTCCACCTTGATGTAGTTTTTCACAGTCTCACGAAAATGAGACTCCCCGCGCAGTAGCAGACGCAAGAGATCGATTTCCAGAACACGGTCAGGATCGATCGCAATCACCCCCCCACGAGCCCGCACATAGGTCGGTTTTTGAGCTCCCACCATCTGCTCAGGCAGCTGCACAAGCCGAGCCAACTTTTGCAGACTCTCATGGACCATCACAGGATCATTCCAAGTTTTAATCTCTAAAGAGAGATCACGCACAAATTGGGCTTTACCTGCAGGTGATTTCAAATCAAGCTTCGTTTTCAATAGGGAAAAAGTGAGATAGTCTTTTGTTGCCAGCTGCTCGAACTGCTCTTTCCCCTTCTCCTGCAAAAAGCTGTCGGGATCCATTCCTTCGGGGAGAAGCAAAACCTCAACCTCAATCCCCACTTTCTGAAACAGCGCTCCCGTTTTGAGAGTCGCTTCGATGCCAGCTTTGTCAGCGTCAAAGGCAATCGTCACACTCCTTACCCCTAAATTTTTCAATGTACCGACATGGCCCTCACCAAAAGCTGTGCCAAGAGCTGCCACAGTATAATCAAAACCAGCTTCAATCAGTCGCAGACAGTCAATCTGCCCTTCGACAAGCATTGCTCTTTGCTCTTTGACTATCCTCTTACGGCTATAATTTAGCGCAAAGAGATGCCGAGATTTTTTGAAAAGCTGAGTCTCACTCGTGTTGATGTACTTCCCACCAAAAGTTTCCTCTTTAATTTTGCGGGCTGAAAATGCGATCACACTCCCTCGTGCATTGTGCACTGGGAAGGTAATCCTCTCGCGAAAAAAGGGACGGTCCCCATCTTTGTTCAAAAGGCCAGCTGCAATCAGGACCTCTGTTGAAAACTTTTTCTCATGCATCGCTTTTAAAAATAGAGCAGAACCTTCAGGAGCATAACCAATCTGAAAGCGTCTGATAAAGTCGAGAGAGAGTCCGCGCTTTGTGAGATAGTTGAGCGCAACTCTTCCTTCTTCAGTTCTTTGTAAATAGAAATGATAAAATTGGCTGGCAAAGCTTAAGGCATCTTGCAATTGGAGGGAGCTGATGCCTTTCTCCATTTTTTCATCTTCTTGGAGGGGAATGTGGA
>CAZXQV010000211.1:0-2110 GCA_964643195.1 uncultured bacterium
CACCTAACAAATAAAATGTAATTCATTTATTATCAAAGAATTATGGAGAAAATGGAGAAGAATGATATCATGGGGGAGAGAGCTCTTTGGCCATTCGACACTTTGACTGACCACAATATTAAGTACTTTAAAGATCTTGAAGCCCAGTGTTGCTCAAATGCGGACCTGCTTAATATGGGTCCCTTGATGATGGTCCATCGAAGCATTAAAAATTTAGCAGCACTAACCCAAATCTATGACACCTTTCATCGATTCCTCAAGAGTGCAATGGAAAAGGAAAGTGAACCGCTAAAGACGGCCTTTGAATATTTCTGGCTAGAGCAATACGATAATTATCTCCAGGAGCAGTTCAAGTTTTACCTGAAGGATGAAGCAGCTTCCATTAAAGATTTGATCTTGCCCGCCATCCTCTCGACTGAATGCAAGACCCAAGGAGACAGAGAACGCATCAAAAAGGTTTTGCAAGTCGTCAAGCTTCAGAGAGCAAACTGGGCTTCTCAGATCAAGTACCAATCTCAGTACTCCTTAGAAACAAACGATTTTGACTATTTGCGAAGCACCGACACAGCTGCCTTTCTACACGTAGAGCTTTTGGATAATTATCCCGAGTTTCTTCAAACTACTTTGCTTCGGAAGCTGCTTAGTGCTCAATTCAAAATCCGCATAGATAACGTTGAGCTCTTGGTGGAATGTTTGGGCAACTACGGACCTGAATGGAAAATTCTAATTTCAATAATTGAAATCATCAATGAAGAAAGCTACTCAGAATGCTTCCTGCCCTTGGCCAAGCTGCTGCTAGAATCTCCAATCTCTGCACAGCTTCTTGAGTTTCTAAAGAATCCATCTGCTGAAAATGCATTAAAAGTTGAATCTGAAAATCTAGAATCAGTTCAGTTGGCTGACTTTGAACAGTTCATCAGCGTCCCTGATCTTTTAGTGAGCAACAAGTTTAGTGACGTCCGCTACGAATTGACTTATTTTCTAAAAGCCGAGCATTTCAAAAGGCGAGCTCTCAAATTACTCTTAAATGTGAAGGGCCTACCAGATCTCAGCAATAGAGGCTTGTGCTTTGCAGACTTTTTACCGTTTCTGGATGAAAGTAATTATACTGCTTCAGACGATGAGGTGATTGAGAATCTGAGACTTTACAGAGAAGCGCACGCTGAGACTTCCGAGGGAGTAAAGTTTGGATGGTTCACGAAAGTCCCAGAAACTTACAAGTTCCACAGTTCTACTTTTGAATACGCGCCCGGTCTTGCAGTTCTTCACTACGAGTACTCTAAGCAACTGAATCCGAAGGTCCCCGGGTCATTGGCTCAGGTGTATCGATCGCTGGATTTAGGTCCTCAGAAGAACGAATTTGCCCAGCGCATTTCTGATTACGAACGATTTTTACATGAGATGAGAGCTATTGATCCTTCTAGGGAAAAGTGCAACCCTCTGTATTTCTCCCGACTCCCGCAATTAGAACGTAAAACTACCAGACAGCTTGATGCAACCATTCCAGACACAATTGCATACAAGCGAGAACTCGAATTTCAAAAACTGGGCATCACAAATTCCGAAGAACTTTTCGGAAAGCTTTCGTTTGATTCTTACCTGCTAGCGTACAAATTGGACATCCACTTGCGGGCTATACGCGAGATAAAAGAATACGACGAGTACTTCAACATTGATCGTTCCAGAATGCAACCCTCACCTGATTATAGGGACGCTGAAAAAATGTTTAGTGAGCACGTCAAGGCTAAGCGCATCCACGTTACGATCATTGAGCCAATTGTTAATGTTCTCCGTAATCGTATGACTGAAGATATTACAAAGATTCAAGAGGTCATTTTACCAAAATCTGCCCAAGAATCTTGGACGTACTACTACCTCCCCAGATTGAAGAAAAAGCTCTACTGTGGCTATACACAATTAGTGGATGAACCTCCTTCGGATCCCGTTAGCGCTACATACTATGCATACCTTTGTGAAGTGAAGGGACGATTCCTCAATACTGAATCCATTCATGCTGCTTCATTGCTTTAGCCATTTTTACTAAATTAAACCCGACATGCTTCTGTACCTTCTATTCCTTGTCCAAGGTATCCTTGGGAGTGTAGTCCTG
>CAZXQV010000212.1:0-2106 GCA_964643195.1 uncultured bacterium
AGCTCCTTTTTAAATTTATTCTACGAGTGCAATGATGTCGTCAGCGGAAAGAATGATGAACTCTTCGTCATCAACTGTGACTTCTTGACCTGAGTATTTTTCCATCAAAACACAGTCGCCCACTTTGACAGAGAATGAGATCAAGTTGCCGTCTTTGTCTTTTTTCCCAGTACCGATCGCAACGACTTCCGCTTTCTCTTGTTTCTTCTTGGCAGAATCGGGAAGAATGATGCCGCCTTTCACGCTCTCTTCTGCTTCTAGTCTTTTTAGCAAGACGCGATCGCCAAGAGGTTTTAGTTTTGTTTTTATGTTCTGCTTATTCATACCAAAACTCCGGTTTTAGGTTTTTCTGATCAGGAGCATATCAGCCAATTGAATTTTGTACAATGAAAATCTAGCAGAATCGACGTTCGAGTGCTAAATTAATTTTTCTAATTCTGACTGTAATCTGTCAAAGGTGCGGATGGTGGCTTCGACTGGAGATGGGGAGGTCATGTCTACTCCCGCAAGCTTCAAAAGATCAATAGGAAAGAGGCTCCCTCCACTGCTCAGGAAGGCAAGGTAGGCTTTACGGCTCTTTTCATCGCCTGACAAAACTTTCTCACAAAGGGCGAGGGCGGCAGAAATGCCTGTCGCATATTGATATACGTAAAAATTATAATAGAAGTGGGGGATTCGAGACCACTCCACTGCAATGACCTCATCGATCACGCAGGCTGGGCCAAAGTAGTCGACATTTAACTTATAGTAGTAATCTTTGAGAAGTTTCGGTGTAAGGGGAGTGCCCTCTTCAACCCAACGATGAATCTGGAGTTCAAACTCTGCAAACATAGTTTGACGGAAGAAGGTAGCTCTCAAATCTTCCAATTTCTCATTGATGAGGAAGAAACGCTTTCTTTTGTCTGTTGTTTTTTCCAACATGAGATGCATGAGCAACTCTTCATTGAACGTTGAAGCAACTTCTGCGACAAAAATAGGGTAGTGAGAGTCTTGATAGGGTTGATTCTTATGACTTAGATAGCTATGCATGCTATGGCCAGCTTCATGAGCTAGCGTGAAGACGTCTCTCAAAATACCTCGATAATTCATCAAAATATAGGGAAAGCTGTCAAAGCAACCAGTGGAATAGGCGCCTGAACGTTTGCTTTTATTCTCAAAACGGTCAACCCAGCGGTCTTGTTTCAATCCTTGTGCCAATATAGATTGATACTCATTGCCTAAGGGGGCTACCGATTCGATCACAATATCCTCTGCCTCCAAATAATCCATTTTGATGTCAACATCTGTAGCGAGAGGTACATAGATATCATAGAGGTGAAGCTCATCGACCTCCATCACCTTCTTGCGCAATTTCATGTATTTGTGGAGTACCGGAAGATTTTTGCGTACAGTTGAGATCAAAGTTTCATAGACAGCAGGAGCGATATTTTTCGGCAAGAGTGCTGCATGGAGAGCTGATGGGAAATTGCGCGCTTTAGCTGAAAAGATGTGCCCTTCGACCTGTCCTGCAAGTAGATCGCAAAGAGTATTTTCTAATCCTGTGAACTGGCTATACATTTCGTTAAAAGCGTTTTGTCTTAATGTTCGATCAGCAGAGCGCAGGTAGAGCTGATAAAGACCATGTGTCAGCTCAAGCTCTTCTCCCTTCTCATTTTTTACCTTATGGAACTTGATATCAGCATTATTGAGGGAGGAAAAAGCGTTAGAAACAGCGTGTAGCGCTTGCGAAGAGAGGGCAAGCAGGTGTTCACCTTTCTCATCGAGAGTATGGGGTTTCATGCGGACAATTTTCTCAAGGAAGAAGCGGTAGGGTTTGAGAATTTCTGAATTCAAATAACTGTCGATTGTCGCTTTCGGTAGAGCTAATAATTCCGGATCAAAACAATCGCAATCTTGTTGAAACTGAGCAAATTTGCTCATAATCTTCTGGTAGCTACTTTTAAATTGGTCAGCTGTGATCTCTTCATCATGACGCATGTGGGCGTAGGTGTGCAGCCTTTCCAATTTGCGCGCGAGATCTAACATAGTCTCAAGGGCTTCTTTGAGAATCGGGGCGCCTTCTCCGAGCCTTCCTTTATAGATGAGGAATTGCTCCCAGGCGAGGGC
>CAZXQV010000213.1:0-2103 GCA_964643195.1 uncultured bacterium
AGGCTTACAGTGGATTAAAATTTAAATTGGATGAATGCGCTCAGAACCTTGGCTCTTGTCAATAAGAATACCCCTCTAGGAAAAAGCGTTGCCTTCAATCAATATAGTGTGATACTAATTAGTAAAAGGTTTACTGAAGGTCTTTGAGTGCGTACCTATACAATTATAATGCTGATAGCAACAGCCTTTTTCGCTCCTGTGCGAGCGGCGGATAATACATTTTTAGATTATCAAAATTACAATCACGGCTACTGTCCTGAATGTAATGGTTATCCTTGTAACTGCCCGTCCACACCTTATAAGTCTTGCCCTCAAGATGTTGAAGATTGCCCCGATGTCCCTGTTTACAATGACAACATTCAACCCTGTTACAAAGGTCAAGATTGTGGCCTTTGTGAAGATGCTGTAGAAGAAACAGAACTCTGTGCAGATGAATGCCCTCCTCCTTGTGACCCCTGCGCTCCAGTCTGCGGAACCACGTCAGGATTTTCTATCGCAGCTGTTGGTCTTGCTTTAATTGCTATTGGAGCCGGGGCGGTCGTAATAGTCACTTCAAATAATGGATCATCGTCATCACATAGTTAATAAAAAAAACCAGGAGATAGCATGAAGAATTTAACGAAATTTATTTTAGCAGTTGCTGTAGCAAGCAGCTTGAGCACAAGCACTTTATTTGCTCAAGAAGGCCGGGGTCCGGTTACACAGACTGGTACTACGTCAGCGATGAGTATGGGTTGGGCAGGCTGGGCCGTTGTAGGTATTGCGATTGGTGGAATAGTTGCAGTGGCAACAACAGCCAACAATAGTTCATCAACTGGCCACAACAAGTGATTTCGGCATTTCTTACAAGGAAGAGCAATCTTTTGATTGCTCTTCCTTTTTTTTTACTCACCGCTTGCCGAGACAGCTCCAATTGGGTCTACCAAGCAGAGCCCAGACGCGGCATGAAAAGTGCGGAGCTGTCTTGTGAACCAGCTGTCTTGCATACTGGCATGCGTTTGCAAATGGTGAAGACAGAAGGCGATATACATCACTTGCTCAGCATTTTTGTGGGAAAATTCTCCTTAGATGAGCAGAACAACACTACCATCCACTTCCTCTCTGATCAAATCAAGCACTCTTTCAAAGCCCATTGCATGGAGGGTGGACAACGCTGTGTAATCCCAGAAAACATCGCTTTAATAATGAAGGAACAGCTGAGCCACGGCCACGAAGTTGTTCTCTATACAAAGTACCAATCTTTAAAATTACAGCCCGCAGATTTCAATAAACTTTATAAAAAATTCGAAAAATTCTAAGTTTTTGTGGCTGAAGGAACTTCCATCAATGGTTCAAGGCGAAAAGCAATCTCAGACCTCTTCCCATTCACATTCAGCTCGATGACAGATGTCAAACGCGTCAACAGCAAATTAAAGGGAACCTTCACACACTTGGCTCCAATATCAATCGCAACCGAGCTTTTGCCTAAAATCTCTTGCGACTTATAAATCTGCTGACAAAGCGCTTCAAAGAGCTCTAAATGACGAACAAGTGTTTTATCATCAAATCGATAGATTTTGCCACAACCACTACATTCTACACCCTTACAATAGCTCTCTTTAGCCAGTACGCTGAAGAGGACAGGGTCGCCGCACTCTTCACACTCAAATTGAAGCTTATGCCCTTGCTCCACTTTTACTCTCCCTCAACACAGATTTTTTAGAATGGCTCTCTTGGCTCTTTTCTTAGCGCAAGTGATATAGCTGAATCAGCACACAATTGGAGTGTTTGACCGCGCCAAAGCTCTCGGGGCTGAAACACTCCAATTGTGTGTTGATTCAGCTATATAGCCGATTTAGTTTGAATTGATAATTTTGCTTGCGTGAAAGCCTCTCGATCGATCAAACCCGAGAGCTTTGACGCAAGCAAAATTATCAATTCAAACTAAATCGGCTATAGACATCACACTACCTTTTATCTTATTTCCAAAAAACGTATGAAGCCCGAGAGTTTTTGAACCAAACCAATTAGGCATTAGACTCACAAATCACTCCTTGTTAAAAAACTGTTCAGTATGGCAAAATTGTCTTACATACATTAGACTATTTGCATTTTATATAATCA
>CAZXQV010000214.1:0-2099 GCA_964643195.1 uncultured bacterium
TATTTTTCACCTCAACAGCCTTGATGCGGTCTTGCTCTGGCAAAAGCGATAAAATATACGCTAATGCCTTTGGTCGGCTTGCAATAAGATGAAGAATTGTATTGCCTTTATGATTGACTCTATAACTATTTATATCACTCCATTTTATATCACTCCATTGATTGGTCTGCTTAAGGTATTGAATAACAATGGGGCCGATTGACACGACATCGGACTCAAGTGCTTGAGACAAAAATGCCTCGCAAATCCGTACCCTATAAGCCTCATCTCGTCCTTCAGAGAGACTCTCCAAGATGCCTTGGAATGCCTCCACCGTCAAAGGCTCCTCTGAAGTCGCAAGTTTGCTCATGACAAATGCGCTATAACAATAAACGTCTTCGCCCAGCAATGTTCTTATTTCAGGTGTCGCCAGTTCATTTAAAAAACGCGCTTTCGATAGATTTTTGATAATGTCATCACGAACACTTATCCAGTCAAATGGCTTCTGAAGCACTCGCGCTTGAATTGTTTGTTCAAGTCTTTTTATCTCATCCTTCGCATTGGCCAAAACGGCTGGTGTTGATTTGAATGTATTAATCAATCTTTGCTTTTCCTCTAAAAATGAGTCACTCCCCGTTTCTTCAAGAATCTGCTGGTAAAACCACAAAGTTAAATCAGACTTGCTCTTACTGCCTGATACTCGCTCTATTAAATCCAACATTTTCGATAGCGCTAAAGGAGATGGCGGCAAATCTTCGAAGTGAATGGTTTTTAATCGCTCATTCAAAGTTTCATTTTTTAAATTAAAGAGAACATGCCAGATAATCGACCCGCTCTCTTTGCTTGCCAATAGCGCTTCTTTTTGCTCGTTGCTCATCAGCGAGAGGAGTGCTTGCGCGATCGTGTTTATTGTTTCTTTTTGTGACTCTGCCTGTTGAAACAGCTTTATCATTCGCGCAACTGGAATCTTTGCCAAAATATCCCGCAATAAATGTTCATTTTCTTTCATTTCATAGATAAACGGCATTAATAATACGCCTTCGCCAAACAGCTCCAGTAACAGCCCCCACTTTTCTAAAGTGAGACGAAAAGACGGTGCGGGGGTAGAGTAGTCCATAGAGGGGAAATTCTTTGCTACCTCGCCTGTCAAGGTAATCTGTGGTTGTTGTTTAATACCGGCGCTAACACGAGAAAGTCCTTCAATCCAGTCCAAATTTTCTTTTTTGGTGATGCCCTTTAGCTGCTTATGCATCATCTGTGCCTCGCCTGCATCCATCGCACAATGCGTGACATACAATACCTGGAAAACACCACTCTTAAGTAAGTCATCTTTTGATACTTTGTCCGAATCAATCAGCGCTGCAATCAGCGCTGTAAACTCGGGCGAGGGCAATGACTCGCCCCATCGAGCTAGGCCCAAAGGGGTATCTTCTTTCTGGATGAGCGCCTCGAAACCACGCTTCATTTCCAAGAGACATCGAGCCTTGTGGTCTTCCCCTGTTTCTTTATCCTCATAAACCTGAAGCAACACTTCAAAAAAAACCATCGGAGCCGTTTTCGATTCAGTCATTGAGAGCGCGCACTTTAACACACGTAATTCATACTCCTTTTGATGAAATGCTTCATCGGTCACTTCCAATTTCGATGAAGACTGCCGCCGCTGAGCTGCTGCAGCACGAATTTCCCTTTCAAGCGTTTCTATTTGTTCTTTCAAATCATCGGTCGTGGGTGTTCTCAGTCTATCGAAAAGATTCATTCTATATCCGTTTTTTGCTTAAGATGTTCTTTTATTATAACCTATGCGGCGAGATTCAATAGACCTCTTTCGAAACAGAAGTGGACCCAAAATATGAAGATGTGTATTTAAAAGAGTATCCAACGGTGGTAGCATTGCGTCATGGATTACGTGAGTATTTTCGGTTTTATAATGACGAAAGACCTCATGAGTCGCTCGGAAAATGTACGCCATCAGAGTTTTACGATGGACGTAGAGTAGCAGCATGATCGTAGACAACGGCATGCTCTTAATGACTAGAATACCTTACGTTCAAGCAGTATCAATGAGATTCCTTCGTTCCTCAGGACTCCTCATTGACACAGCTTTCTCTTCAGGTGGACTG
>CAZXQV010000215.1:0-2097 GCA_964643195.1 uncultured bacterium
TCGAAGGCGATGAATTGGTTGAAGTGACGCCGAAATCGATCCGTCTAAGAAAGCAATTTCTGACAGAGGCAGACCGCAAGCGCGCTTCTAAAACGTAGTCAATTTAATCGGCTATATTTTTATTTCTCATCATTTGAGTAAATTTTTGTTTTGGTTTACATTTGAATAATGAGCAAATGTCATGCCGTCACAATCTTGGGTCACTCAAAAACCTACAAAGGTGGAGAGAGCATTCAGGTAGAAAAATTCAAGCAACTTCTTAATCCTGAAAATATTGTCGATATCTTTGATTATTTTGATGGTCGTTATAATAGTCTCGCATCACTCAATTATGCTTTAGCGGAAAGTGGAGAGTCCCTTATCGATGAGGTTGGGATTGAATTTCCAAGGTTTAATACTAAAAACCTGATGGTCTTAAGTTTTTCACAAACGCTGGGAGCGTTGATGGCCACAGGACTTCAGAAAAAGCACCGCATCATCTCGAAATTCTACGTCCACCACCGTCATGAACGGGTCTTGCCTCTGATTTATGAAGAGACATCCTTACTCATCACTGAGTCGTTGCTCAGCAATCTTCGAGGTGCTGCTTATGGGATTCCAGAATCCAAAATGCTTTACTTTCCCCACTACTATCCTCCAGCAATAGAGAGACTTCCTCCCAAAAAAGTGACGAAAAAAGTGGTGATTGGCATTGTCTCTAGATTTGAACGAGGAAAAAATTGTGAGTATGCTTTAGAGGTGGTGAGAAGAATAGCGGAACGCCTTCCTGTTCAATTAATCGTGATGGGAGACTTTGAGAGAGAGACAACCGATCCCCACTACCAAAATAAATTCAGGCAGATGCTTGAATGCTACAGTGAAGCTCCCTGGTTTACTTGGGAAAAAGAGGTGCTTCCCTACTCTCAAGTATTTGAAGCTTATAACCGATTTGATATCTGTCTCCAGCTTTCTGGAGCTGAAGCAGGAAGCAATGTGATTGTCGAGCTTTTAGCTCTGGGCAAGGCAGTTGTTGCTCTTGATGCTTCTACCAATCCCTATCTTTTCAAAGGTGGGGCATTTCTTGTCGAAGCCAAACCAGAAGATCATCCCGGCCAACTCTTTTATCAAGTGCCCAACATCGATGCTTTAGAAGCAGCAGTAGAAACGCTTGTACGAGAGCCGAAATTGCGCAAAGAGTGGGGGCGTAGAGGCAAAGAGCTTGCAAAAGCCCGCTTTCATGAGAGTATTGCTAGAAAGAGAGTGCCCCTCCTTTTTACGGATGATCCAAAACAGATTCAGGACTGCTTTGAAGCTGATAGGAAACAATATGGGCTCTAGCGTGGCTATTTGCGCCGGCCCACATCTCTCTTTCCTCGACCATCTTGCGCCACTTTGTGATCTCTTCCATATCCCTCTTTTCGCGCCATACTTTGATGAAATCCCCTACCCACATATCAAAATTGTGGATTCATTGGATCATTTCGACACGTTTTTTTATGTAGAACCCTCTCGGCTGCATCAGGAGGCCTTTAAATTTGATAACCTTCTCATACAAGAGAAAAAACGCTCGGTTTGTGGTCTGCACGGCAACTCTAATAAATGCCGCGATGTTTTTTGGGCGGAACGTTTTGTCGAAGAAGATATCGTTATGGTCTATGGCGATTACATGAAAAATTTCTTTCAGGAAAAAGGAGTTTGGGAGCGGCTCAAAAATCCTATTTTCTGTGGCAATTACAGGTTCAGCTATTTTAAAAAATACCGCAATGAGCTCAAACTCAGCCTGCCGGGGAGTGGTAAAAAGATCCTCTATGCCCCAACCTGGAGCTATTGGGATGCGACAGATAATTCGCCCTTCTTCGAATGCCACACGAGGTTGTTAGATGATGTACCAGAAGGGTTTTCTATACTCGTCAAGCTCCACCCCTATATGTACCGCCTCCATCCTGAAAAAGTGAGAGCGCTTGAAGAAAAATATAGAGACAATCCGCGGGTTTTTATTCTCAAAGAGACCTCTCTTGTCTATCCCATACTATAAGGAGTCGATATCTAAATCGGCGATTATTCTTCTGTCGGCTACTATTTTCTCGCCGTTATTATACCTCTCTATTTCTTAGCAGA
>CAZXQV010000216.1:0-2096 GCA_964643195.1 uncultured bacterium
TCTCTTATTTGAATGAAAATAAAGAACCACTCTTCCAAAATCCTGTATACTTCCGTGGAGCACGTGAGGGTGATGATGGTCCGATTGAATTTGAAGTCGCCATGCAGTGGAATGGCACATATAAAGAGAACATTCTCTGCTATGCTAACAATATTCCTACACGCCAGGGGGGCTCGCATTTAAGTGGCTTCTCAGCAGCACTCACACGTGTTCTCAACACCTATATTAAGGCTAATAATCTGCTGAAATCAGACAAGATTGCGCTGACTGGTGAAGATATGCGTGAAGGTCTCACTGCAGTAATCTCTGTAAAAGTGGCAAATCCGCAGTTTGAGGGACAGACCAAACAGCGACTAGGCAACAGTGATGTTGGCTCGATTGTCCAGCAGATTGTGGGTGAAGAACTCGCGATCTACTTGGGAGAAAATCCGCAAATAGCACGCTCTGTAGTCGATAAGGTCGTGATTGCAGCTCAAGCTCGAGAAGCTGCTAAAAAAGCACGAGAATTGACTCATCGTAAAACAGCATTAGATTCTGCCAGATTGCCTGGAAAGTTAATCGACTGCTCTGAACGCAATCCGGAGAATTGTGAGATCTATATCGTTGAGGGTGACTCAGCTGGTGGATCAGCTAAGATGGGTCGTGACCGCCGCTTCCAAGCTATTTTGCCCATTCGCGGTAAGATCTTGAACGTGGAAAAAGCGCGCCTCCAAAAAGTTTTTCAGAACCAAGAAGTGGGTAAGATGATCGCAGCCTTAGGTTGCGGGATCGGTGCGGGGACTTTTGATATTGGAAAACTGCGTTATCACCGTGTCATCATCATGACGGATGCTGACGTTGACGGCTCTCACATCCGCACGCTTTTACTGACTTTCTTCTATAGACACATGCCAGAGCTTGTTGAACACAACTTCATCTACATCGCACAACCTCCTCTCTTTAAAGTGACTCGAAAGAAAAAGAGTCGCTATATCAAGAGTGAGAAAGAGATGGATGACTACTTGCTCGACCAAGGCGTGACAGACATCGCTCTTCATCACTCAAGTCAGAATCGTCGTCTTAATGATGATGAGAGAAATAGATTAGTCGAGCTTATCCGTGATATTGAGAATTTTATTCTCTCAATCGAACGTAAGGCGATTCCTTTCCGCGAATTCTTAGATTCCAAGAATGAGAGGGGAGCTTATCCTCGCTATATTGTCAATCATACGAACCTCATCTACACAGAGGAAGAGCTGGCAGAAATTGCTAGGATATATGAGGCAGAGCAGCGAGAAGAACATGATGCTGCACTTGCCAAAATTCCGGAAGAGGAGAGAACCGATCAGCTCAAAAACTTCTATCCGAAGCCCTTGACTTTCGTCGAACTTTATAAAGAAGAGAATTTTGTACGGCTCATCGACAGATTGATGGAGTTTGGCTTCAAATTGGATCACTATTTGATTGCTGAGGATAAGTTGCTTCAGATCTTTGAGAATGAAAATCCCTCCTTCGATTGTTTCACATTGAAAGAGGCGATCGATTATCTGAGAGCGCATGGGCGTAAAGGTGTAGAAATCCAGCGCTATAAGGGTCTTGGTGAGATGAATGCGGATCAGTTGTGGGAGACTACGATGGATCCGGACAAGAGAACGCTTGTGAAGGTAACTCTTCCTGATGCGATTGCCGCGGACCACATGTTCACGATGTTGATGGGGGAAGATGTGCCACCACGTCGCGCCTTTATTGAAAACCATGCATTGTCAGTCAAAAACTTGGATATATAAATGTCAGGATTTAATAGAGAAAACGAAATCATTATAAACCGCAATCTCGAAGATGAGATGAAGGAGAGTTATCTCCGCTACTCGATGTCGGTGATCATTTCGCGTGCTTTACCCGACGTGCGGGATGGATTAAAGCCTTCGCAGCGGCGTATTCTTTTTGCGATGCGTCAACTGAATCTAACTCCTGGAGCAAAACATAGAAAATGCGCCAAGATTTGTGGTGATACTTCGGGTGACTACCACCCCCACGGTGAGCAGGTGATCTATCCGACACTTGTGCGTATGGCGCTGGATTGGTCGATGCGTTACTCGCTGTTCGAGGGTCAGGGT
>CAZXQV010000217.1:0-2077 GCA_964643195.1 uncultured bacterium
TGATTATCTAAAACAGATCGGATGCAAAAATACGCATTTTAATAACCCCCATGGTCTTTCGCATCCCGATCATGTAACGACAGCTAGAGACCTTGCAATCATGGCAAAAGAAGCACTCTCTCAGCCATTTTTTTGCGAAGTGATGAAAAAGACAAAATACAGCTGTCCCGAGACTAACTTAGAATATGAGCGCTTCTTCATACAGACGAATCAATTGCTCAAAAAGACACCCTATTACTATCCACAAGCAATTGGGATGAAGACGGGTACGACTAAGGCCGCTGGTAAGAACTTAGTCGCTGTAGCAGAGGAAAATGGAAGGGTCTTGATCGGGGTTTTCATGGGTTATCTCTCATCAGCAGATTTGTATTCCGATGCGAAGAGAGTTTTTGAGACCGCCTTTAAGGAACAGAAGATGTGCCGTACCCTGCTTTCGGCTGGTTCACAGCAGTTTACAAAACAGATAAAAGGTAGTCGAAAAATACTAGAAACCTATCTTCCCGAGAAATTCACTTATGAATACTATCCATCTGAGGATCAAGGATTTCGTTTGTTAGTTCATTGGAAATTGCCCAAACTTCCGATCGTTAAAGGTGCTGAAGTGGGTCGTTTAGAGATCATAGGGGCCAATCACAAAGTTTTGAAAAGCACCACTCTTTATGCGAATAATGCGCTTTCGCAAACGCTTTGGAGTAGGCTTGTTTTTGGGAAAGCAATTTTCCTTGGCCTAGCGATTATTCCTTTATTATTGGTAGCGCTCAGGTTTAGAAAAAAATAATCCACGGTTTTCAACTGACTCGACTATAAAACTGAAAATAAGCAACTATGGCCGATCTCTTGATTTAATCTTAAGGAAGGAGTAGCATTACTAGTGCCAGGCAGAAACAAAGACGATTTTTTAATCGAGGATGGCAATATGTTCATAACAGATGGTCTTACACCAGAGATAGTCCTTAGTCGCGTTCATTCATGCAGCGATTTACCAAGAACGACAAAAGCGGCTGGGGTAGGTAAATCACGATTATTCCCTAGCGGAAGCCCTCCATACTCAGAGCAATCTTCAAGAGCTGAGACTCCTGCTTTTTTACGACAATTTGATTCAGGATGCTCTTTGCCGGAAATTGTGGCTGCAGTTGCAAAATTCTTTGAAGGGAATGAGACGACTTCCCCAAACCCTCAAATATCTGAATTTGAGTTATTGGCAGTGGACGCTACAAAACAGATTGATCTTGCCACTTTAAGAAATGTGTACAAGATAACAGTCTGTCGAGAGACACCAAGCGGTTGGGAAGGAGTTTCTCTTGACCCTCTCTATGCTGGATCTGTTTTTATAGTATCAGAAACGTTACAGCCCTTACATTTCTCCAACACTGAGAAAAAAAATCCGCTCAACAAAGAAGGGCCCACTTTAGACCCAAACTGCAAATATTGCTCTTTAGCTGACTCTGATGATTTCGATAGACGACGTGGCAAAAGGCAAGAGTGGATGAAGCAGTGTTTCGCAGCTTTTGACGGAAATGCCGGATTTTTCTTAACAACTCCCCAAGCTGGGGCAAGCGTCGCTTCCTCTGTGCTTTTGGAACCAAACGATGACTATGTGCCTCAGGCAACAACGATCTGTGATGACTGCAGGGAATTACTCGCTCCATTTAATGGGACAGAGCCTGTCCAATCTGTAGATTATTCTCCTAGTGTGTTCCAAGATGATAGGCCTGTATACACTTGTACAGTGACTAGAGAGTTTAATCCCGAGAAGTTCGATCACTATCGTACGACGATCGGCAGCAATTCCCGCTGGAAATGACGCTAAATCTTTGACTACCAAAGACAATAACTCACCTTACGCACTTTTTCTCTCACCGAGAGGAATTGATCTAGTCAAGATATAACGATCACAAGGAAGGTCAACTCCTTGCGAGTTGATCAAGGAGTGATCGGCTGTAGATTGGCTGCAGCCCTATCGGTGAGAGAAAAAGTGCGTAAGGTGAGTGATCAGAGTGAAGGGCCGGAGACAAAGAAATAGGGCTGCGCCCCAAACCCCGAGGATCCACTTTGCTTTGCAAGTGAGAGAGATAGG
>CAZXQV010000218.1:0-2036 GCA_964643195.1 uncultured bacterium
CCTGTACATTTAGGTTGAGAGCTTGAACAGTAGTCACAACACCTTGAATATTAGAGCCTAAAAGGAGAGAAAGTGTGGGGTTAGCACCTTCAAACAGTAAGGCAGTCGGCCCCTTGATCGTTCCACTATTTTCCACTAAAACTGAAGGGTTATCAGAAGCGACAGCGAAGCTATTAGCACCTGTTACAGAAATCGTGCCACTATTCAGTAGTGTGTTTGAAGGGCTACCAAGAAGGACCCCGATGGCATCATCTGTACCTGTTGCATAAATCGTCCCACTATTGATAATTTTGGGTGAATTTCCACGAGCTTGAACAGCACGACTGCTTTCCCCACTTGCAGAAATCGTCCCGCTATTGATAAGTGTGCTGAAAGCACCAAAAAAAACGCCTTTGCTATTTTGCCCTGTTGCAGAAATCGTCGCGCTATTCACGATTGTAGCTGAATTGCCTTCACTAGAAGTTATGCCCAAAGAATTTGAACCCGTTGCAAAAATTGTCCCACTATTGGCGATTCTAGCTGAATTACCTCTCGACACGATGCCAATGCCATCGGTTGCTGTTACAGAAATCGTCCCTTTGTTGACTATCGATGCCGAATCAAAATTCGAAAAAATTCCATCAGATGTTCCAAGACCCGTACTTATTACGGTGACTGCACCTGCATTCAATACCGATTGGTTAGCAGCAGCCATTCTGACACCTTCCTCATTAAGTACAGCAATCGCCCCCCCCTCTTCAATCACTCCCTCATCACCAGCATCACTCAATACCCGGGTGCTGGTGACTGTTGTACCCGATGGCACCACAAAATCAGCTGCCCATAAAAAAGCTCCACATCCACAACTCAAAACAACCAACGGTAATCGCATAACACCTCTTCTTTCACCAAAAAATGCATCAATGAAGATATAATTGACAAAGGAAATGATTGGTCGATTGTCGCGATGCCGATTAAGTTTGAATTGATATAGCTCAATCACTCGCCTTACGCACTTTTTCTCTCACCGAGAGGGATTGATGGGGTCAAGATACAACGATCACAAGGAAAGCCAACTCCTTGGGAGTTGATCGAGGAGTGACCGGCTAAGATTGGCTGCAGCAATCCCTCTTCGAGAGAGAAAAAGTTAAGGTGAGTCAATCAGTACAAACTGAATCGACTATATCTCTTGCGAATGGTATAAGCTGCTAAGGGCGTTAGTGGAATTAGCTTTTTGTTGTAGGGTCGATCCGCTCGGGTGGTTGACCTTTCTGCTCGCGCCCTTCGCGCTTTCCTTGATCTAGTTGCTGACCCGAAAAGAGCTCTGAAGGTGTCAGTGGTTTTTCATAAGGCAAATCTGCTACCAGATCACCCACTTGTAGATGCTGTAATGTGATATTTTTCGCAGCAAGCGATTCTTGCAGCTTGGTGACACTATCATGATGCGCTGCGATCAATGCCTCCGCAATGTCCTTTTGGCCAGCAACTGGCTCAATAAACACACGAAGACCATCGGAAGTCAACTCTAGACGGATAGTAGCACCCTGCAATGACGTATGAATTGTATCATCCGTTTTCAATTGTGCTTCGACAAGCTGCTTCTCACCCACTTGACCCACTCGCATAGAATCGACCATTTTGAGAATGACATTATTCGCATTTGTCATCTGCTGCGCCGCTGTAACACCCTCTGTTTTCACATTCTCTGCCTTTCCAGAACTTACAATCTGCTGCGCTTGCTGCTGACTCGCAAGCTCCGCTCCCTGCTGGTCTTTCGTAGGGAGCTTGAATTTTTTTTCTTCTTGGGGCGGTTTTTTATGCAGCTCTTTAGACCTTGTGTCATCTGGATTCTCTTTCGGTCGCGGACGGATACGCATCAGCTCTTTTTCCTTCTTTGTGATTCGTGCATGAGTTGACCCAACTCATCTTGGTCTTTTGCCTCTTGTGAAGCCATCTCTTTCTTCATCTCTTTTTCCCACTCTTCACGATGAATTTTGATCTTCTCTTCCTCAAGGCGCTTCTTTTTCAATTCAATTTTAGCATTTTCAAGCGCCTTT
>CAZXQV010000219.1:0-1995 GCA_964643195.1 uncultured bacterium
TCATGGCAATCGCCCTTGGAGTGTTCACCTACTATGGTTTTAGACCTTTAGGAAGGCTTTTGACCAACCACACCTACCGAATGATAGTTTCTGGGGGATTGATGGCTATTGGGGCCGCTGGGCTCCTTGCCATAGCTTACCGCTTTCATAAAAATGTGGGTTTTACCCCTCCTAAAAGACTTCAGGACCTAGCGCCTCAAAAAATCACTATTTTCGAAGATGGAAAGGAGAAAACGCGCCTAGTAACACCTCAGATGTTGAAAAAGGAGTATTTTTCAAGGGTAGGACCTCAAGAGTTTTTTAGATTACCAACTGGGGATGTCTATGTCCATATCAGAGATGGTTTTTACTATAAAATGGAAACTGATGGGATTATGGTTGATAATGGTGATGGCAGCCATGATTGTGATGGCATTAGATGCACACAAATAACCGATCAAGAGTTGAAAGTGAGGATAAAAACTCCTCAAGTTATGAAATGCATCGATCCATTAAAAGAGCTGATGCCACGTTTGGAAGCTAATCAGTCGGTTCGATTTGGCGATAAATTCTATAATCATTTGCAAGCGGGCTTCTATACCATCGCAGAAAAACCATTGGGTCAGGTCATTACACTTTATGATCTTTTGGGAAAGCAGCGCTATTCTAATAGAAAATGTAAACTCGTAAATCCCCAAAAAGATCTGTTGCCAAGACTGAAAGATCAGCAAGCCTTTAATTTTGAAGGCAAATGTTATATCTGTGTACGCGATGGTTACTACTATGTATTTCCACGGGAACGGTCTAAAAATGTTCCGCTTGCAAAGCTGTTAGAACAAGTTCCGCGATTGGATCATAAACCACGCGAGCTTGATCTGGAAAGGGATTTATTGCCCCGGATGGAAGATGGAGAATTTATCTCTTTCAACAAATCCCGCTATCTTCATGTTGAGAGGGGGATATGGGTTAAATCTGATGGCCAGGTGGGTAAAAAGGTTCTTCTTTACGAGCTGCTTGGGCGTGTGAAAAAGCAGCGGCCTCAAAAATTACCAAGATTCACCAAAATAGCACCTTATCTCGATCATCTGAGACCAAACCAATTTATCTATTATCAAAAAGATCTATCTGTATGGCTGCAGTTCGCTACACCCATCCCTACTATTGTGAGGAATTGCGAAGAGGGAAACCATCCTCCAACAAAAAAGCTGCCCTATGCAGCCTATAACAGGCAGCAGAAAGATTTCCGTTCTGTATCACTTGAGGAACTGAAAATTCAAGCACATAGACGACCCCTTCCTCCAATTGAGCGCTATTATTGGGATGGTCCGCGACCGCTGCGTCGGTGGAGTGACACCGTGGCACGGATAGCAAAATGGAATAAGGAGATAGAGAAGCCTCTTCAAGGGACCATGAATGAAGGTGAGGAGTTTTTTGATCCACCCCGGAAGTGTGTCACTGGCACTGTCACTTTCAAAGACTAAGCCTTTGCTTTCATCCGCGCTTTGATCTCGTTCTCAAGCTTTCGCGTATCCTCAGCAAATTTACGTATACCCTCAGCAAGCTTCTCTGTCGCCATCGCATTCTCATTCAACTCAAAGCGGAAGGTCTTCTCATCGACTACCCACTTCTCACTAAGCTCATGCTTAGCCTTTTTCTCAAAAAGCTTCTGGTCGACCGAACCTTCATCCCTAGAAAGGGTCTCTAGAAACTTGGGGGCAATAGTCAAAAGGTCACAGCCCGCAAGCTCCAAAATCTCACCCTCGTTGCGGAATGAAGCCCCCATCACCTGCGTCTTATAACCAAATTTCTTATAGTAGTTGAAAATATCGGCCACAGAAAGCACACCAGGATCTTTAGGAGCTGGATAACTGTCGACATGTTCGCTTGCCTTATACCAATCTAGAATCCGCCCCACAAATGGAGAGATAAGCGTAGCACCCGCTTCAGCACAAGCCGCTGCCTGCACTAGACTCAACATCAATGTCATATTGCAGTGACTGCCCTTTGCTTCCAAAA
>CAZXQV010000220.1:0-1975 GCA_964643195.1 uncultured bacterium
CGAATCCCTCCTCTTCCGTTTCTATAGGCAGATTTACCTCTTTTCTCGTCAGCCGTGCTACTCGCACTGCTCTCCTCGTTCAGAGGTAAATCTCTCGCATAGAAAACAAAAAAGAGAAGAAGCAATGCTTCTTCTCTTCCGAATCAATCCTTGTCACGGTGCATCTTTTTGCTTTCACGCTTGCTCATCGTCAACCCATTTTTCTTGTACCAAGCTTCCGGATTACTTTTTAAATCCTGGATCATCTTTGGTAATGTCTCCTCAAGATGATGCTTGGGTGTCCAATCCAAATACTTGCGAGCTTTGCTAATATCTAAATCATAATGATCATCAGCCAAATCGATCATCCAGGGCTGAATAAAATTATTATCCGTAAATGGCACATGAGTTTCAAACCAGGCTCCAAATTTCGCAAGTGGCTTCGGTAATGCATACGTCTTGATGCCATGACCATAAAGCTCCTGACTGATCCGATCTTGCAACTCCAAATAACTCATCGTATGCCCTTCACCCACCAAAAGCACCAACTCACGGGGCAGCTGCTTCCTCTTATGCACACACTGAATCAAACAGTTAGCTAAATCTTCATTATGCATGAAATCGGCGCCGTGAGTCAGATCACCCGCAAAAAGATGCGCATTCATTTGGTTTTCATAGATTCTCTGAATCTGATTGGCAATCGGAATCGAATGGCAATCATCATCATAAACACCAGAAATCCGCAAAATCACTGTAGGAATATTTCCACGCTCTTCATGGATCACTTTTTCAGTCAATACTTTCGACAGAGGATAGGCCCACTTGGGATTCACTGGAGACTCTTCTGTAATCTTCTCTCCGACTTGACAAGGCTGATGGACAAGCATCGTGCTAGAGAAAATAAATTGCTCTACTTCAAAATTCTGCAAACCGCGTAAAAGATGCCGAGTGCCCTCTACAGTAATCTTGTTATAAAGATCCATATTCGTATTAGTAAAACTGTAGTAAGCGGCTAAATGAATCACCGCAGCAATCTTTGTACCGTAGAAATTCCGGATGTGAGTAAGCGCCTGAACACAACTCTCTTCTGATGAAAGATCGCATGGAACAAGCTCTTCATTTGCTGAAGCATAGAGAGCTTTCATCAATTCAAACCCAACAATCCGTCTTTCATTTCCAAGCTTTTTGATCACGCAAGCACCCACGCGCCCAGCTGAGCCCGTTACTAATATGACTTCTTTATCCATTGTTTCACCCCTGTAGAGGTAATTATAGATAATTATATTTTTTTATTGAAAGTCTTTTGGTGTTTTTACCAAACGGCAGCAATTCCCGCTGTACTATAGTCGATTCAGTTTGGATTGACTATACACTCAGCTTACGCACTTTTTCTCTGACCGAGAGGGATTGCTGCAGCCAATTTACAGCCGATCACTCCTTGATCAACTCGCAAGGAGTTGGCCTTCCTTGTGATCGTTGTATCTTGACCACATCAATCCCTCTCGGTCAGAGAAAAAGTGCGTAAGGTGAGTATAAATAGAGTTTCATAAGCACGTTGTAATTGTTAATTAAGAATTTTTGCAATTAAAATAATTTATATGAAATAATAGACCTGAATAGGGGTTTAATAATGCGCATTATTTTTGTTCTTCTTTTTCTTCCTTTTGCTTTATTCAGTCAGCCGACTCCAGAGCTGCTTGTTCATGAAGCGTTTATATCTTATGATCAGAACAATATTGTATTAGAGACAGTACCGCTTAAGCCCCCAGCTGAAATTTCAGAGCGCATCCCAGTGAATACAATACCAAATGCCGTTTGGATTCCAGGCTATTGGTCGTGGCTAGGTGATCATTTTATTTGGAGAAGTGGAACATGGCGCGTTCCACCTCCAGGTCATGAGTGGGGCCCCTGTTAATGGAAACACTTTGACGATGGTTGGGTCAGATTTAAAGTCTTTTTGACCTTTCTTGATGTCAATAATCTGGTCTATCTCAGT
>CAZXQV010000221.1:0-1948 GCA_964643195.1 uncultured bacterium
CAGCTAAAACAGCGCTATGGTGTGACAGGTTACCCAACTGTGGTGATTGTGGATAGCAAAGGTGGCTTTGTTGGAGAAACAGGTTATAGAGCAGGTGGTGGTAAGGCTTATGCTCTTTGGCTAGAACAATTTTTGAGCCATTAATATGAAGAAGCCACTGGTTGACTTATTTTTTGCACATATCGGAGCCTTAGTTAATCAGTGCTATCTGAAAAAGGCCCTTTTCTCTCTGATTCTTGTTTTGACTTGTAGCTGGTCTTCCGACTTTGCGGCGGGTTTAGAGCGAAGTCAGATTGAGAAGCGGCCTCTTCTTGTTTTTTTTACTGCTTCTGATTGGTCAGGATGGAGTATCAAATTCAAAGATGAGGTGTTAACAAACAAAAAATTCAAAGAAAAGATTGAAGCAGATTTTGTTTGTGTTGAGATAGATACACCGCTTCATGCTTCTCCTTCTAAGGAGGGTGAGCGTTTCGGGATCACAGAGTTCCCAACTATCCTTGTTTTTACTGCAGATCAAAGAGAAATTGCCCGTTTTGGCTATTTACCGATGACAGGGGAGCAGCTGGCGGACGATCTACATTATATTTTGGCTCAAGATAGAGACTTGAGTTATTTAGTAGATCTGCTTGCGCGTGGTGAGAGGACTCAGGCTATTTTGGAAAAAGCTTATCACTTAGCTGAAGAGCTTTGCAATGAGCAGGCGATCAATCTAGTCTTGAATTATGGAATTGAGAGTCGTGATCCAGGTTTTTTTCTTGTAGAGAAGTACCGCCGTACGGCTGATGAGAAAGTTCGTGAGAAGCTTATTGAGTTGGATGAGCCAGAGTTGCTTTTCCATGTAGCGCTCCTCGATTTTCAGGAGAAGTCGGATGTTCAGCCTCTTGAAGACTTTCTTCAGAAATATGGTAATCGAGCTGAGAAGTATCGCTGGCAGCTGGAGATGATGATTTCACAATTCTATTTGGATCAAGATCAGGTGGAGCTAGCCATTGAGCATGGGGAGCTTGCCCAGGAGAATGCGCCAACTAGCCGTCGTGATGAGATTACCCATTCGCTAAATTACATGCGCTCAGTTGAGCGTTAGTTCACTCGCCAGACTTTCGTGTGGGTGAAACACTGCAATTTTGTACTGATTCACTCACCTTAGGCACTTTTTCTCTCATCGATAGGGCTGCAGCCAATCTACAACCGATCAATCCTTGATCAACTCGCAAGAAGTTGGCCTTCCTTGTGATCGTTGTATCTTGACCACATCAATCTCTCTTGGAGAGAGCAAAAGTGGGTAAGATGAGTGATTCAGCTATATATTCGAAAGAAGAGCCAGAAGCTCAGCTTTCAATACTTCATAGCAGGGACATTGTTTGGTCGAGGGAGTCACGTGAATCTCCTTGAGAGCCACCTCTTTGGGATGAAGGCGAAAAACTTCACGCACTAGCCGCTTAAAACGATTCCGTTCATGCGATTTTCCAAATTTCCGCGATACTGAAATGCCGAGCTTGGATTCAGTAGAATTTTTGATTCGGAGGCGTAAAAAATAGCCATTGCGGTAGTGGCCACCTCTAGAAAGTTGTTGAAACTCTTGAGAAGTTAAGAGACGTCTTCTTTTAGAAAATTCAAATCTTTTTTTAATCACTTCAGGAACATGGCTCATTACTATATAGTCGATTCAGTTTGAATTGGCTATACAGGAGTGAGCTGACGTCTTCCCATGCGACGGCGTCTATTAATAATTTTTCTACCAGTAGCTGTCTCCATACGAGCACGGAAACCCAACTGATTCTTGCGACGGCGACGTGAGGGTTGATAGGTTCTCTTCATGTTTTACTCCAAATTGATTTTGGGTATAGAATATCAGGGAGGCAGAAAAAAAACAAGAGTTGCTCAAAAAAGATGCTTTTAGCTATATTCTTTCTCATTCTGAAATAGAGGATAGTCATGAAAGTTAAGG
>CAZXQV010000222.1:0-1926 GCA_964643195.1 uncultured bacterium
CTCAGCAATCCCCTCATTTTTGATCAGCAAAAAAATCGGTCCAAAACCCTTGCTGCCGGAGTGAATTTTCAAAATTTTGCATCAGATTTTCTTGCTCTTCCTGAGTAAATCGAAAAAAGAATCTGTAATAAAATTGACCTTGTCGAAATAAAGAGTGTGTTCTGGTTTTTACCGTATTTACTTTAAGTTTTTTATCAAAGCCAATTTGTTCACCAGCCTGCCCAAGTACAACTAAAAGAAGGTAGGAAAGAGCTAACACAAGCATTAAGCGATCTCGTCGCTCACATGATTTAATGTGAGTTTGCTCAAGTCCCATGCCAAATCGGCCATCCTTGAGATCACGAAAAAATGGTTCGATCTTCCATCTTTTAGAGTAATTTTTAATAATCTCACTTGTTTTTAGGTCAGTATTACTGACTAAGAACCAAGCTGCCTTCATTGCTTTATCTTTAACAGCAACAAACTGTTCTATTGGATACTCTGTCAGTGTAATAAATGCTTTTTTTAAACCAAGACTTCGACCATCAGGTTTTAACCAATTGGCGGCCTTATTTTTGATGTTTTTGTGAATGATAGTGGTGTTTGATTTAATCCGAATGATATATTTGAATCCAAGTTCCTCATCAAGAAATCGAAAAAACTTTTGATCAGCAAAGCCTCTGTCAGCAAGCAATGTCACATTAACACCGGTAGGTAACACCGTTTTCAATCGGCTGAGTAGTTGATCTTCATACCGTGCTCGATTGTGTTTAAGCTGTTTTTTATCGACTGATTTCCAGAGCAGTGGTGTAGCAAGCCCCTTGCCAGTTACGATGTTTAAACTAAGCATCGACTGTTCATCATCAAAAAATGATGTCCAATCAAGCGCAACCATAATGTCCTTATGATCAGCCAAGACATATTTTACCCAGGGCTCTGATAAATCCCAGACCGAAATGCCTTTGTTGCTCAGCAGTCGATCAATCTGTTTTGCTGCGTGCTTTTTATTACCCCCTCGTGTATCCACCAAACCCTCTGCCATTCGATGCAAAAAAAGCGACTCACTGGCCAGGAGCCCCATCGCTGCATAAGCAATCGATAGCTGTCTTTTTTTGTGTAAATCATCACCGTAAATTTCTTTGATAACAGATGAAATTTTGACTAATTTGTCGGCAGAATCAGCTTTCATTGAAGTAGGTATCCTCAGTAAAAACTGAGAATAATGATCCTTTCTATATTTTTATCAAGAGGTTAAGCAGGTTTTTTCTATATTAATTTGAGGGGATCAGTGAGGTCGTATTGATATTTTACGTCAATTAGCAAGCAAGGCCCCAGGCAAGTTACAAGAAATGGTAGCGATGAACCACTATCTTGCGTTTGAGATAGCTGCTAAAGGTGGCTATATGGAAATTTTAACATACTTAGTAGAGGGTATAGGTGAAGATAAGCTTGAAACGCTGATTTGGTGTCGCATTAAAAGTGCCTTTTGGCGAGCCGCTGGAAATGGTCATCTTGAGATTTTGGAGTACTTATCAACGAAAATGTCACCTGAGAAACTTCAAGAGATGATTGGTTTCGAAAAATACCTCCCATTTCGTTGGGCTGCCAGACGTGGCCATACCCACATTTTACAATATTTAGAAAAGAATGCACCTGATAAGCTTCAAGAGATGATCAATAGCGATGGATACGAGGCGTTTAAGTGGGCCGCTGAACATGATCATCCTGAGATTTTGGAGTATTTAGCAAGCAAAGTCTTACCTGATAAACTTCAAGAAATGATTGAGCATGAAGGCCACAAGGCATTAAGGGAGGCTCATCACAAAGGCCGTTATGAGGCTGTGAGATTTTTATTTGATAAGGTAGCGGCGGATAAGCGTGATGCCATGATTTCCTCAGGGGGAATTCATTACTCCGTATTTGTGTTTGCTGCTCAAAGGGGTGATT
>CAZXQV010000223.1:0-1912 GCA_964643195.1 uncultured bacterium
ATAAACACCACCAACAATTTTCTCCGCTGTTCCCGTTTTCCCCCCTTCGGTATAACCTGGTAACTCAGCTCTTGTACCTGTTCCACCCGGTTTAGTCGAGAATTTCATCCCCTTCATCACCTCATACGCTGAATCAGGAGACAGGACGCGTTTTTTCGGCTTCTGACTCCCATCAAAAAGAACCTGACCATTCTTGACCACTCTTTTAACCAATGTTGGTTCAACAAGATACCCGCCATTAGGGAAAATGGCAATTGCACGCAGCATCTGGAGACTCGTCGCCATGATGTTGTAACCAAAAGATAGAGAGTAGGGCGTCCCAAGTGACCATTCTAAAGATCCGTTGGGATGAATTTTGCCAATGCGCGGCACGAGGCCAGGTGCTTCGGCAGGCAATTCAATACCACTTTTTGCACCAAAACCAAAGCAATCAACCAATTGCTCCCGATACCACGCAGCGCCCATCCGATTGATCACTCTGTCAATCACTTGTGCCATATAGACGTTGGAGGATTTTTGCAATGCCATATACATGTTCATAGCTGTGTGACGTTGTAAATCATAGAGCGGTTTGCCACCCCCTCTTCCTGGAAATACGGAACGACGCACATCTATCTTCTCAGAAGGAGTGAAGAGCAAGGGCTCTCCTTTTTTTGCTAACTCTTCATTGGCTTTCAAACAGATACCCATTGTGATCGGCTTCATGATCGAACCAACCTCAAAGGCATCGGTGATCGCCTTGGCCTTGGTCAACTCAATTTTCTCAGGATCATTGAAGTAAGAGCGATAATCAGAGGGACAAAAAAAAGGATATTGACCGAGCGCCAAAATCTCGCCCGTTTGAGCTTCCATCAATACTGCCCAGCCACCTTTTGCCTTAGCAGCCAAAACTCCCTTCTCTAACTCCTCCTCGACAATTGCTTGAATGCAGTGGTTAATCGTCAAATAGATATCTGCTCCATTTTCCGGAAAATCGATCACACGATCCGTTTCCAAACGGTTGAGAGGTGAGCGGAGAAGGATACGTTTTCCTTCTTTTCCATTCAGATAGAGATTGAAGTAGGCCTCTAAACCTCCTGTTGGAAGAGCCTTCCCTGTCTCCTCCTCTTTCAGATCACGGATCGTATGCAAGACTTGCCCAAGCAGCTTCCCAAATGGGTAGCTCCTTTGATAATCAGTGACAAAGAAAAGCGCATTTGAAGCCAATTTTTCCTGTTTGGCATAAGGATACCACCAAGCAGAGAGCTGTTCTCTTTGAGGCCTGGATAACCAAGAAACGAGCTTACGACTATGACTTTTTTTGGAAAGCTCAGCATCGATTTGTTCAGGAGGCACATCAAGCATTTTGGCTATATGGTTGACAATACGTTTCTTTTTCTCTTCAGGTATTGCGAGTGGATCTGCAAATAGATGAAATTTCGTGACATCATGAACAAGCAGCCGAGGCTCCTCATTATGACTGCGTTTCACACTCGTATTGGAGTAAAATGAGCCCCTCCGAAAAGGTTCTTTGAGTAGGCATTCATGTTGAGCCAGCGCGATCTCACTCCATTTGTCTCCTTCTAAAATCTGAATCTTAAAATAGTGTGCAATCAAGAGCGAAAATAGGAAGAAGAGACCAAGAGCTAGAATCAAAACCCGTTTCTTCATTGGATCGTTACTATTTCGTTGATACGGGGTTGACGTAAGTGACCATATTCTGGCTGCCTCGAAAGCTCCATCAAGTGGACTGGATTTTCAAATTGATCCACCTCAAACTGAATCCGGACAATCTCCTGTTTGATCTGATCGATTTCAGAGTTCAGTTGCGGAATTTCTAAACGCAACTTAGTGATACTGTTTTGCTTATTAATATAGAGATAGAGAAAACCCGCTGTTGCTACAATACAGATAAAGATCCGAATCAGTAGAC
>CAZXQV010000224.1:0-1892 GCA_964643195.1 uncultured bacterium
CGCGCCTCTTCTGGAGAGATCTTAGCTGAATGCTCAAAATCTCTCTTGAAAACTTTCTTCAGAGCATCCACCACTTTTTTTGAGCGGATGACAGCGATCAACTCATAGTCGCAATCGTCACTTTTTGAACCGAGATTGTAGCTGCCAATCACAGCGATTTCATCATCGACAACCATCGCCTTTTTGTGTAGGACCACATTCTTTACATCATATTCGAAAAGTTCTACTTGCTGGATATGATCCTTTTCACAAGCGCTTTTCTCCCAAAAGCGGTAGCTTCTTCCATAAAGCGCTGGAACATAGTTCACGCGATGGGCCCAGCAATACATATTGTTGCATTTAGGAGAATTTTTGCGGACACCATTGGTCACAATTTTATAAGGCACTGCAGCTTTTTTGATCAGATCAAAGATCGGTTTTGGAGGATTGAAATAGAGATTGGCAATTATGACCTCTTTTTTGGCTTCCGAAAGCAGCTTAACATATTCATTTGTGATGGCATTTGTCAGTTGATGAGGGCCACCGAGTACAATTTTAAAATCCTCCTTCTCTAAAGGAATTAAATCCTCTGAACGATCAAAATCTTCTACCACAGTAGTTGCCTCTACAGGAAACCACTTAGTCTCATAGCAATCGGGGTTGAGTTCAGAAAGTCTGCGCTCTTGATTAAAGAGCTCCCAGATCGCATACATTTTAAAGAAGATCACCCGCAGCTCTTTAGCCATATCCCCTTTGCCTACCAAATCTTGGTCGCGAGAGCCCGATGGCAATTCAACTGGCACTTTCTTACAATGAGGAGCTGCATCGATGCCAATCGTGCCCTCAGAAATCGCGATGTCATCGAGATTAGATCCACCCATCGAGTAGTACTTTTCGTCGACTACAAAAAGCTTCATATGATTATCGATCGAACCCACAGGCTCCATCGTCAAGACATTATAGGCATGCACAAGATGGAATCGCTCAGGGAATTTAGCTTCTAGCTGGCTAATCAATGTCTCATCTCTTTGCTCCATCAAAATAGGAGTTGTCAAGATATGGACAACAAGTTCCGGGATCTCTTCCATGCGCCTTTCGATCGTATGGAGCAAATTTTGCAAGACATCACCCCCAAAAAAGCAGGCTGAAATCTCAATCGACTTTTCAGCGTGCCGCACAAAATCAAGATCCCAAGCGAGCATCTCGGTGCCATTCTCACAGATGATGATCTCATTTGCGCTCCCGAAAAGGAGCGATCCACTCAAAAGCAATGCTAAAATTCTTTTCACTCTTGAAACACCTCTTTCAAACGCTCTTTGATTTTCGCGCGCGCTTCTTCTAAAGAGAGCTCTTCAGCAAAAGCGTGGCTATTGGCCTCCATCCCTTCCAAAACACGTGTATCAGGCAAAAGAACAGAGCGCAAAAATTCTTCAGATAGCTTTTTCAGAAAGATAGTCCCCTGGTGGAGATAACCCTCTTGCGTGCGTCTTTGAGCAGCCCCTCCCACCTTCTTGCCGTTCATCATCACATCGTAGCGAGTCGGCTTTGCCATGCAAAAGCTTTTCGATGCACTATCGAAAGCCTCAGGTTCTTCGGGTAATAACTCTCCACACCCCAAAGCCTCAATCACCTTTGTATTAATAAAGCTGTAGTTCTTCAATGTATTTTCACTATAGCCTGGATGACTTTTGGGGACCAAAACGGAGAAAGCAAAATCGGTCAGATGGAAAACAATGCCTCCACCTGTTGGTCTTTTAGCTAGATCGATCTTTCCCTCTTGCAAAAACTCTTCAGGCTTGATGAAATGCCCATAAGTTGCTGAAGGCTTTTCCCAATCATAAAAGTGCAAAAGAAGCTCCTGGCTTTCGCCCAGATCTTGAAGCAATGCGGCATCAAGCTCCATATTCTCAATC
>CAZXQV010000225.1:0-1892 GCA_964643195.1 uncultured bacterium
AAATACGCGACTGGAAGTTTGTACGATAAAAAATCGTCATACTTGACAAGGGGACTTTATGAAAATGATGCAGATGTTCAATCTCACGGATTACGTAATCAGCTTCTTCTTTTTCGCTTCCAGCTACATAGAGCTGAATCATCTCCCCTTCACCGAGATCACTCCAGAGATTCTTTTCCAGACGGCTCTGGTTGTGTGCAATCAAAGCGTTTGCAGCATCTAAGATGTTGGAACGGCTCCGATAATTTTGCTCGAGCCGAACTGTCTTCGCGCCGGGATAGTCCCTTTCAAAATTAAGAATATTGCGAATATTCGCGCCCCGCCAGCTGTAAATCGACTGATCAGGATCGCCTACAACGAGCAAGTTACGACTTCTCTGGACGAGCAACTTGGCCAACATATATTGCGCATGATTGGTATCTTGGTATTCATCGATACTCACATAGCGCCAACGCCTCTGGTACTCCTCCAAAACAGCTGGGCAGGAATCAAAAAGTTTCACAGGGAGTAATAGAAGGTCATCAAAATCAAGAGCGTTGGCCTGTTGGAGTCTTTCCTTGTAAAGCTCGTACGCTTTAGGAATCAATTTCTGCAATTCTGGCTTGGCTCCGCCGAGATCAAGATCACTTGGATCGAGCAATTCGTTTTTTGCATTAGAAATGGTTGTGCGCACCATTTTCATCAAACTTTTCTGATTGTCAGCTCCAAGAGAGTCGAGACAGCCTTTAAGGAGTTTGTTTGTATCCTCTTCGTCGTAAATGGTAAAATTTTTGACATAGCCTAAGTGTTGGATAGATTCGCGCAAAATCTGGGCACCGAGACTGTGGAAAGTGGAAATTGTAGGATAGCCGGCGTAACTTTTACCTCTTAATAGCTCATGGATACGCTCCTGCATCTCGCGAGCCGCTTTGTTGGTAAAAGTTACTGCCAAAATCTCTTCGGGAGCCACGCCGCGCTCGATGAGTTTGGCAATTCTATAGGTAACAATGCGTGTTTTGCCGGAGCCAGCTCCTGCAAGAACAAGAAGAGGGCCATCCTCGTGGAGGGCCGCATCAAGTTGATTTGTGTTCAGTTCCATGGGGACACTATAGGCTATCGTCACACAAATATCCATAGCGATGTGTGTCATGAGAAAGAGAGACTTCTCGCAGATAGTGGAGCAACTCAAGCTCACCTGATGCATAAACGGGGCTATCAAAGCTGCGTTTGCGCCCTTCACGAGGAGCCTCATCTTCTGCAATTTCAAAAGGAACGTTACAAATATGACAAGCTGCAATCGCTCTTAAGTAATCGACAGGCCGATCACCATTTTTAATGCAGATCACCATCTTCTCACGAGGGACAAAATAGAAAAGATTTTTTTGACCCAAGATCTGGGATGGGTCGACAGGAGTTTTGTATCTCTTGGCCCAATAGGCATAGCTTTTCACGCTTTTCAGAAATAGGGTGCGCTCTTCATCATTGAGCGTTTTGTGGAGTCCTGAAATGATAGGGATTAAAGCTTCTGGCAATTCGCCTACCCCTAAAGAGGTGAGCTCCTTTTCGATCGGGATCGCCAGCTGCCAAACATAGTGAGGACCACCTGCTTTTGCTCCTGGGCCAAAAGAGCTAGCCTTACACCCGCCAAATGGTTGGCGTTGGACAATAGCCCCCGTAATATTGCGGTTGATATAAAGATTGCCTGCAGTGATTTTCCTCAACCAAACTTTTTGTTCGCGCTCGTCTAGAGAGTGTAGTCCACTTGTCAATCCATAGGGTGTCCCATTTGCAATCTCAATCGCTTCTTCTAAATGATCAGCAGAAAGAATAGCCAGGAGGGGGCCAAAAAATTCTGTTCGATGTGTATAGCTTCCAGGTTTAACATGCATTTTGATTCCCGGGCTCCAAAGATG
>CAZXQV010000226.1:0-1881 GCA_964643195.1 uncultured bacterium
AGAGAGATGATAGGTCTGCTTTCTCCTTTGTAAGCGCGCACACTCGCATCACTATTGACAGCTACAAGCAAGATGTCTGCCACTTTTGATGCTTCAAAGAGGATATAGAGATGGCCCGCATGCAAAAGATCGAAACTGCCATTCAAAGTAGCGATTGTTTTGCCAGGGCGTAAGCGGGCAATCGTTTCCTCAAGATATTTAGGATCAATGATTTTACGCTGACTTTCAATTTGCCAGCTGCTACGTTTTGGGGAATGCAATCGGGTAAACCTCTGTGAAATCTTTTACGAAGATAACCTTAATCCCTTTTTTGAGGTATCCAGGCAATTCTTCATAGTCCCGTTCGTTGTCTTTAGGGAATATGAGTGTTTTGAGACCACTACGACGCGCTGCGATCATTTTTTCTCGGATGCCACCTACCGCAAGTACCCGGCCGGTTAGGGTGAGTTCACCAGTCATACCCAAATCGGCAAGCACAGGAATGCCTAGCAGTAGAGAAAGCAGAGCTGTTACCATCGTAATACCCGCAGAAGGACCATCTTTAGGAGTTGCTCCCTCAGGAATATGGATGTGCACTTGACTTCTTTCGAAGAATGTATGTCCAGGAGCAAATCGGTGGCAGGTGCTATGGAGATAGTTCCATGCGATTTGTGAGGATTCTTTCATGACGTCGCCTGCCTGGCCAGTCAGCAACATTTCGCTGCGCTCACCACCAGCAACTTTGATCACTTCGATATAAAGCGTAGCGCCACCTAACGCTGTCCAAGCAAGGCCTGTTGCTACACCGACGGGAGTTCTATCGTAGAATCTGTCAGTCGCGAATTCAGGTTTGCCCACATAGTCCGTGAGTGTTTTCTTGGTAATTGACCAAGTAGTCTGCTTTTTCTTTTTCTTACGCTCTTTGACAAGTGCCATCGCTACACGTCTCATGATCTTTTTGATCATATTTTCAAACGTGCGTACGCCTGCCTCTCGTGCATAACCATTCACAATTGCTTTTAATACATCGGTCGAAAAGGAGATCTGCGAAGATTTTAGCCCCATGATTTTGCGGTTGCGTGGAATGAGATATTTTTTGGCAATCTCAATCTTCTCTTCCATGATATAGCCGGAAAGTCTCAGAATTTCCATGCGGTCAATCAAGGGCTCAGGAATCGTATCCAAAATATTGGCAGTCACAATAAAAAGGACATTTGAAAGATCGATCCGCACATCCAAATAGTGGTCTAAAAAGTCTTTATTTTGCTCAGGATCTAGAACTTCAAGAAGGGCAGAAGCAGGATCGCCTTGATAACTAGAGCCCATTTTGTCGATTTCATCAATCATGATCACTGGATTCATGCTCTGGCATTGTTTCAATGCTTGGACGAGTTTACCAGGCATTGCGCCGACATAGGTTCTTCTGTGCCCTTTGATTTCAGCTTCATCGCGCATACCGCCCACTGAGAAACGGAAGAATTTGCGATTGAGTGCTCGTGCAATACTCTTGCCCACGCTTGTTTTTCCAACTCCCGGCGGACCCACGAGACAGATGATATTGCCCTTCAAACAGCCAGTCAGCTTGCCAACAGAGATTAACTCGAGAATCCGCTCTTTGATTTCTTCAAGGCCGTAATGATCTTTGTTTAGAATCGCTTCCGCTTTATCTAGATCGTGACGTTCCTTATTATTGATGCCCCAAGGAATGATCGTGAGCCAGTCCAAGTAGTTGCGGCAGACGCTATATTCAGCAGACATAGACTCTAGAGAGCTGAGTTTGTCAAGCTCATCTTGAATAGTTTCCATCACAGTTTCAGGGACCTGGCGCTTTTTCAGGCGCTGCTCGAATTTTTCACTGTCGATCGATTTTTCATCTTTTTCAATCCCGAGCTCTTTTTTGAT
>CAZXQV010000227.1:0-1856 GCA_964643195.1 uncultured bacterium
AATCAAGGTGCTTACTGCTTGCTCAGCATCTTCTCCTATAGCATCTACCTTGATGCGAGAGCCTCGTGTTGCTGCCAAAGTAAGAATGCCCAATAGCGATTTCGCATTCACAACCAGATCTTGATGAATCAAGTTGATATGGGCTTTGAATCGCGATGCGCATTTTACAAGCTCTGTTGAAGGACGAGTATGGAGTCCCTTGTCATTAATGACAATAAAAAATCCTTTAGCTTTCTCAGTTGGCTTTCTTTGCTCGGTTTTTTTATTCAGTGCTTTTATTGTCATACCACTCTCTGCTCGGGGACCCCAAACTACCCTATTCTAAAGATATCAGCAATGAAAATTTGATGATTAAAAAGATTAATCTTGGTAGGCAATCGCTGCATCGAGCACTTCCCGTGTGCAAAAAAGCGGTACTTTATGCAAAAGTGCAAGTGTCACACAGTCTGAAGGTCGTGCATCAATCTCCAAAATATGCAATGTATCCCCGACCTGCTGCTCTATAAAAAGACGGGCAAAATAGGTGGTATCGATCAGTTTGTTGATCACCACTTGTTTCAATTTGATTTCTAATCCTTTGAATATACGGCTTATCAGATCATGAGTGTAGGGTCTCTCCAGTTTTGAAGGCGCGAGATAGCTATGCATTAAACGGCCACTTTGGGGAGTGGTATAAATCGCGAATTTCTTCTCATCAGTACCAAGGATGACGCAAGTGTAGGAGGCGCTTTGCGTGACCTTATCGAATTTGATCTGGACCAGTTCATCTGTTTCTAACATGAGCGAAACTCCACTTTGCCATTGGCATAGCCGATAAGCGCTTTCACGGGAAAACCGAGAAAGAAGCCAGTATCTACCACGCCAGGCATATTAATAATGCGCATATGATCTTTTTCGGGCTCTTCAAAAAGATGGGGAGTGTGAATATCCCAGATAAGATTGCCATTATCTGTGACAAAATTCTTTCTGAGTTTGCCAACATACCCAACTCTTTCAAGTTTGTTGATGGTAGCCATTTGACCAAAAGGCAAGATTTCTACGGGAAGACCAAATGAGCCGAGTTTAGGCACTAATTTACTCTCGTCTACGATGACGATTATCTGTTTGCTTGTGCTAGCGACAATCTTCTCGCGTACATGAGCTCCCCCTCCACCTTTAATCATCCGATTTTCGGGATCGATTTCATCAGCCCCATCCACGGTGAGATCGATAGAAGTGACTGTATTCATATCGAGCACCTCAATACCACCTTGGCGAGCCAGCTCCTGGCTTTTAATCGAACTGGAGACCGCCGAGATTTTCAGCCCCTTTTTGCAGCGGTTGATCAAACTCTGTATAAAATAGGTGGCCGTTGTACCAGTGCCAAGGCCGACTAACATGCCCTCTTTTACCAGAGAGGCGGCCTTTTCACCCAATGTTTTTTTGATTTCATCTTGCATGGCAGGATTCAATTTCATACACTCAATCCAATACCACACCGGAAGAAGAATGAAAAGAAAAGAATTTGTCCAAAAGCTTTCCGACTATCTTGAAATCGAAAAGTATCCCGACTTTTGCCCCAATGGTCTACAAGTAGAAGGCGCGGATGAGGTCAGAAATGTGGCCACTGCTGTCTCTGCCAATCTTCTCACCATCGAAGCGGCTATCAAAGCCCAATGCGACACTTTGGTCGTTCACCATGGACTTTTCTGGAACAAAGATTCTTATCCGATTATCGATAATAAAAGAGAGAAATTGGCGCTTTTGCTCCAATACAATATCAATCTCGTAGCCTACCATCTTCCTCTTGATGCACATCCCGAAATTGGCAACAATTGGAAAGCAGCTAAGGATTTAGGTTGGAACAATCTCGAACC
>CAZXQV010000228.1:0-1837 GCA_964643195.1 uncultured bacterium
CCTCAGGGGTCCGCATGTTTTTAACAAAAGAGACTCTTTTGGAGTTTTTGATTTCATGTGATTTCCCGAAGGTTTCCGAGATTCAGGACAAATATATTCACAACTCTGATCTTCACTTTGCAGGATTGGTTTTGGAGCTGTATAACGATCCTTTTGAGAGTCGTCTGAAGTCGGTTCGTAAAATGTTGCTCAATCAATCTCTATCTCCCGCAGAAGTTTCAATTTATGCAAAAGAGGATTCGGACCATACTTCTACGATAAACAAAATACAGCCACCGAGGCCTTTAGGTTTCAGATCTGTCAAGTCCATAAATATCTGTAAAATCAACACCTCTGAAATTCTGTATTATGTAAATTTAGTTATGAATGCGTTAATCAGTCTCTCAGACGTCATTGATTGTATAAATGCAAGGCAAGTCATGCTTTTCCGATGCTCCCACCCTCATCTTAAAAGCAAATGCAAGCGTTATAACCTGGAAATAGTTGAAGCCAATCTCCGCGCTCTCTGCCTACCCGCACTGCTGCTGCTTGAACATTTTCCAATCATCAATTTACCAAAGTGCTCATCAAAAAAATGGTTAAAGACTACAGTACAAATTGAAGTACCAAAATCTTTTAATAATGACACTTCATTCAGCTACGTTAGAACGGAGCCTAACTTTGACTTGACCATGATGAAAACTTTTGAACTCGAAATTATACACAGAAATGTATTGGAAAAATTGAAGTCCCTTTCTTCGGAATGTACTCGCTGCATCAGTAAATAAAAGGCAGCCTCAACGGTTTTGTATAAGTAGCAATTCGTCTACTTGTGGGCGGTAAACTATAATCATGTGACACTGAAATCATCGCTAGTTTCTTTGATATTGATGCCAGAGCCGACACAGACTTATCTCTTGTCAAAGCAATCGCATGCTCAACACTAGTTCGCTCATTCAAAACTTTCCTTTTGTACATCGTCCAAGATTTCGCAATATCCACAACATTATAGCCCTTTTGTCGCACTAAATTCGAGATATTGAAACGATTCTCAACATGCTGATCAGGTTGTAGCTCAATAGGCGGAGTCTTCTTTGCAAGAAATTCAGAAATAGGCTTCACATCTTTTCTCTGGTTTGTACCTACTGTTTTTTCTGCAGCACCCTCCGTCTTTTTTCGTGATAAAAGACGCTGCTTTTGTGGTGCCGCGGCCTTCTGAGAGGGATTGGTTTTTTTCAGAGGGTTGGCCTTCCCATAAAATCTGCAATGTTGGAGTGAAATCATTGATGACCCATGTCGCTCCCTCAAAAGTGAAAGTAGCATCATTTGTCCTTCATGAGAATGAAATAGAACCTCCAGAACTGAATTATAATGATGGAACTTACTCAACCGAGATTAACAGCCTACACTTGACGGGTCATGTAAAGCGATTAAATGGCTTGCTCGTATCTTGTGCCAAAGACCGTGATCATTTTGTCGTAAAGGCCCACGTTGACCAGGAGATTTCGTTTAGAGGAATTTCAGACAATCAGCTTGATGTGAAGAGACAGCCTCTACCCGTAGATACTCGTAATCTCAGCATCGGCACTATTAATCGGCTTCAGGCTGCCATGTTGTCAAAGCATGAAGCCACTGACTTTCATGTGCTACCTCCTCCCTCTTTTTCTAGAGAGAACATTCCGAGATATATTCAAAAGCAATATTTCCACAGGAGCACTGCCGAACCTAGAACACGAGGCGGAAGATCTTGCCCTTGGGCTATAGATTTCACATCACCGACACCAAATTTGACACAAGAAGATAATACTGCCGTATATGAAAAGATCTCCGAGTTATTTCAACAGCGTCCTTGCTGGAC
>CAZXQV010000229.1:0-1815 GCA_964643195.1 uncultured bacterium
AAGGATCTTGATCAATTACTGCCGGAAGGATTCCAGCCTTGATTATGTGCAAGGGATGAATGATTTGGCGGCACCGCTTGTGTATGTGATTGGAGATGAGTACTTGGCGTTTAATGCTTTTGTGAATTTGATGAGGGATTTTACGGTATCACAAGTAGATGATTTCTAGGAACGACACTTTGAAGATGCGAGTGAGGTGATACATAATTATCTGGCAGATATTCGCTATAATATTGAAGAGCTCGATCCAGTACTCTACGATTTTCTCAGTACGAACCAACTAATGTGGTTTAGCGTTGCAAAGAGAGTTGTACAACATGTACTTTTGTTATCGATGGGTTTTGGTATTGTTCAAAAGAGAGTTTGAATTTGATGACTTGCTCCTGATCTGGGATGTACTGTTATCTTCCCAGAATAAGTCGCTGTATGTAAAGAGTTTGGCATTGGCGATGGTGCACATTAAGCGAGATGAGATCTTGGATCACTGTCAGCGATTTGATCAAGTATTTTCACTGAATTTGATATGTAGGTGTTGAAGATATTTAATGAGATGGCTGGGAAATGGAACGTAAGGGAAGTTCTGATTGTGGCAGATAGCTTTGAGCAACATTTATGTAATAAATCCAATCCTTAGAAATCTATCTATTCCAAATGAGTTCGAATGTTCAACAGGTCTCAAGTAAGTTTTAGGGTCATGTATTATTTTTTTGCCCTGGTTGTTGGTCCACATAGTATAGTGGTAAGTATGTCGCATTGTGGCTGCGCTGACCCAAGTTCGAATCTTGGTGTGGACACTTCTTTTATATTGCCTCGATGGTTTTTTTTCAACGAACGACACCACATAGAACCATTTAGAAGAGTAGTGAGCAGCAGATAAATAGGACAAGAGATTTTTATTTTGGAGGTCTAAATGGTTTTGGTTTTTGAGTTTCTCTCTTTTTCAGGGCGTGAGAGAGCATGAGGCCCCGTTCGCGATCTTTGACTTTACGCTGTTCCTTGTTCCGCATCTCATACTTTTGTACCCGGATAGTCCCACTAGTAAGCAGATGCGAAGAAGGAGCACCACCCATAGCCTTATTCTCTTCTCTCGCCCTCGTCTCCCGCTTCTTTGCCTTTTTCCGCATCCCCGCCAGGATCTTACTCGGTACTTTCGGGGCGTTTTCCAAGCGTTTGGAGCCTTCGCGGATGGCTACTTGCTCGAGGAAGCGACGACGCTGCTTGCCGACGAGGGAGTTGGCCCGGAGGTCGTCGATGGAGTGTTGGACTTGATGGAAGAGATCGCGGGTCTTGAGGTTGCTGATGGCGATTGCCTTTTCTTGGGCTTCTTTATTTTGTTTTAAAAGCTGATTTTCATTTTGGATGTTTGTTTTTGGTTTATTAGAGAGGGAAGGGAACTGAGAACAATCAAAAGCAACGACAACTTCATTCTTTTTACCCATTCTAATACTAAGTTTAATGCGACCGGGGTCACTAAAGGATACCAAAATTGAAGATTTTTTACTTAAATAAGGAAAATGCTAGCATTACATTTGTTGGATGTGGGTTTGCATGACTTTGTTGGCTTGGACGCTGCGTTCCAGGACATCAAAGAGACGCTTGATAAGACGGAAGACTCGTTCCTTCACTCTCGAATCCAAGTCGATAATGTCCTCTGTTGCCGTGCCCTTGGGTAACTTTAGACTCTGCAGCATGTACTCCCGAAGCGGGTCGCTCTGCTTATTGTTCTAAAATCAGACAAAATGGTTTTACCTTTGAGGAGCTGAGGGGAGTTCGTTTGGCGGCGGCTAGTTCGCGCTTGAGTTCTTCGTTCTTGGA
>CAZXQV010000230.1:0-1813 GCA_964643195.1 uncultured bacterium
CGTTATAAAGAAGAATTGGCTACAGCTGCCTAAGCTCCACTTTCAATTACACCCCTTCAGGAATCGCTATCGGTAGAATGGCGGCGAGTCTCTGGGAATGTTGGCTCACCTTTGATATGGGTCGTATCAGAGACAATCTCCACTGTCTTGCAGTAGGCCTCTCGTTTGGAATTGATGATCCCTAGAACTATTGGAATGACAACAAGACCACCAACACAAAGATAAAGCCCAATAAGAGGGTGAAAAGGGGGAGGGGTTTTACAGCCAACGGCTAATAGAGCAAAACCTGCGATTTCAATAGCTAAAAGAGCTAAAAAACTGACACGAAAGGCTAAGTCGTATAATTTAAGTGTAGTTAGATTGGGGACCTTCTCGCTCACGCTCGATCTAAAGCGACTGTCTTTTGTCCACCAAAAATTTTTACAGCCGCTAGGAATACTCTTACAGCCATTCCCAACAGTTGTGCAACATCCACCCAAAGCAGCAAAAACCATAGAGGGAGATTATAACACCTCTTCGATATAGAATCTACCGTCGATTGATTTATTATAAAATATTTTAATTCAGAGCGCTCTTGACTTGGAAGACGCGGCGCATCCGTCCAAGCAGATAACCCATCACTCCACCCATAATGTGCGCTGTATTGGCAATCCCGATTGTCACTTCAAAGCTTCCAAAAATTTGTAAGAAGAAAAAGACAAGCTGCAATACAAACATCCCGACGATAAAGATCCCCAAAAAGAGCAGAGTTAATCGATTCAGAAGATAGCCTTCCCAAGGAGCGACTTGCTGCCTTGCCCAAATAAAGGCTGCCATCCCACACACTACACCAGATAACCCCATGAAAAAAGGGCCGCTAACCAGATACTGCGCTGTATTTGTCACTGCTGCTAGAATCAAGATCATCGCCAAATAGCGCAAACCGCCTATCCTAAATTCGATTTGGTTCCCGAGAATGATGAACCAGAGAATATTGAAGAAGATATGCAAAAAGTCAAAATGGAGTAAAGCAGGGGTGAAAAGACGCCATACTTGCCCCTGTCTAATGTCTTCAAACAGCGGACCATCATATGTGAGTTTTGTATCCTTGTACTTAATGTATAAGACAATTCTGTCGTAAGCCCCCATCCAAGTTGTAGATTTTTGAAGCTTAGAAATGATGCTTTTAGCTTGAGGTGTAGGAGGGATTTGATCTTCTATGTCTTTAGATGTGTATATTTTAGATAGATCATCGCGAAGCTCAAAGTACTGGGGATAGTCGAAAATCATCTTCTGTTCGATCGGTGCGAGGATGGGAGCTTGAACCACTCCATTGACTTTGGGCGGCATCATCACACCACGCTGCACTTGGGCCCATACAAAAAGAAGAATGGTAGCAACAAGGATGCAGATGGAAATAGGCCCATAGGGAGCTGAAGAAAGGAAACCACGGCGACGTCTTGGGGGTGGGGTTTTTTCAGTCGCTTCTTCAGTTGTTTGAGCCTCTAGTTCTGGATCAATAGACTTCGGGGGAATGGTGTACTTTGCATTCCCAGGCTCTTTTTGAAACTCAAGGTAGAAATTTTGCGCTCTATCGACCTCATCTTCATCGATCACCCAGATATAAAATTGGCCGCCACCAGTCTCTTCACATTGATTCTTAATACCCTCGCTTGAGAGGAAATGTGAAAATGCAAGGGGGTTTTCTTTTTTGCCATCTATCGTGCAGAGGAGGCGCATGATTCTTCTATCCTTTTTAGCACAGCAGAAGTAGCAAGGCCTGGGATACGATCGACCAGATGCAGCCGTGCTCCCACTTCCTTGACTACATCCG
>CAZXQV010000231.1:0-1717 GCA_964643195.1 uncultured bacterium
CTTTTCCTCTTTTGATGATGCTCTCCATTACTGTTTTACTTGAAATCGACTATAAACTGCGAAACCAGCGCTCAATAAGCACGTTGTCAACCCATCGAGCCTTGCCGTCCATGCTCTGTCGAATGCTATTTGTCGCAAGAAAATCGATATAATCGTTACTTGTGAACTGACTGCCCTGATCTGAATTGATGATACATGGTACGCCATAGGTTGAGATTGCTGTCTTAACGGCCTCCAGAACCGGTGCAGTATCCAGTGTGTCACTGAGTGCCCAGCCGACTATAAAGCGACTATACCAATCAATAATTGCCGTGAGATACATGTGCTTTCTGCCCATTTTGATGTAGGTTATGTCAATTGCCCAAACCTGATTCGGCATAAAAACCACCTTGTTTTTCAGCAGATAGGGGAACTTCTTGAAATCCTTGCCACGTTTCGATAAATTAGGCTTAGGATATACCGGATAAATGCCCATTTCTTCCATATAGCGCTTTATCAGCTTGCGTCCAACCACGATAGTATCCTCTTTTTGAAGCTTCTTTTTCAGTCCTCGCGTTCCCAGACAGCACTGCTTTGTGTGCGAGAAATCCAGCCGCGCCTTGATGTGCTCTTCCCGCTCACGTGCCTCTGCTGTGAGCTTTTGAGGCACGTGATACACACTCGAACGTGCTACACCCAGAAGGTCACAGCGCCGCTTTACACTCAGTTTATCCTCACGGTCGCCGAAGATACACCTTGTAATTTTTCTTCCGCGCCTCTTCCATCAGAAAATCCCGCTCGATTGTTAGCTGTCCAATCGTTTTAAGCATGGCCGCTTTTTCGTCAGCCGAATCCTGCTCCTTCTGAGCCGCTTCCTTGCTTGCCTTGCTGTCATTAAAAACGCCTGGAGCCTTCGCCAGATACTCTTTCTTCCAATTTTGCAGCTGCGTCCGACTGATCCCTTCCCGCGCTGCAATCTAACTGATGTGCCTTCCTTCTCGCAACATTTCGATGACCAGTCCCGTTTTGTATTCCGCTGTGAATTTCCGTTTCCCCATTTTTGACACCTTCCTTTGTTCTTATTATATCAGGTGTCATGATGTTTTTGATTTTCGTGTCCAAGATCCGGGAGTAACGTTCTGGCAGACAGGGGCTATGATAGTGAACAAATTGTGGGATATATTTATAGGCGTGATGTATGATCTGCACCCCCAAGAAAAGTAATTTAATTACAGCAACGCTTTGTGATTGGTGCTTTTTACTATAAGCCTTTTGAGAGAAAAAATCCCCCTTGTGTACTCGAGAACTTTTTTAAATTCATTTATGCAAAAGTGAGCGCGGCCTGCATCTTTACCATAAGTAGGCCGCGCAATTGGGTGTAGCACATCCATGATTCTCCTTGGCATCACCGAAGTCTCGCTTAATGGCTTTCTAGCGGAGATAGTGGGCTGATTGTTGAGAGGCCCTTTCTTGACTAAATCATTCTCGAAGACCTTCAAAGACTTTGAGAGATTTCAGTTACATCCGAAGTAACCATGGTTATCATTTCTCATTCTATGACTTTACTCAATCGCTTGTGTGCTTATGAATAAGGGTTCTTAAAATTTTCTCCATCTTTGATAGGGCTGCATGTAAGGAACCATGAATGCTTGATAGATGTACATTTTCTAACTGTGCAATTTCCCTGTATATGGTAATTTAAAAAGGGGCCAAAAAAGAATAGTATTGCAACTGAAAA
>CAZXQV010000232.1:0-1707 GCA_964643195.1 uncultured bacterium
ATGCCGACCGACTTGATCGGGAAGTATCAGAATTACACCTGCGCTCATATGGAAAAATCCTATGCAAATAAACTCTATTTGCCTAAATTTTCACTAGAAGATGCAGTTCTAGATTATGTAAGAGGCTACTTATTGCATGGACGCTATGTTTAAGAAGAAAAGAATCTTGGTCGCTGGCGATTTTATGCTCGATATCTATACGAGTGGTGATGTGCGTCGTATCTCTCCAGAAGCTCCAGTCCCTGTCTTACGCGTCAAAAGTGAAAAGCGCATTCCAGGCGGTGCAGGCAATGCGATCTTGAATTTGGTCTCTTTAGGAATGGAAGTTGTGGCACTCGGACGTGTGGGCAATGACCAGGCAGGCCGCGACTTCATGCAGGCAGTTGCTGATGAGAATGTAGATACGAAAGGCGTGTTTGTCGATGATACCTTCACAACTCCTGAAAAAAACCGTATGATGGCAGCTGGTCAGCAGTTGATGCGCGTTGACTATGAAGATATTAAGCCTATTTCCGCACGGATTTATGAGCAGGTAAGAGTTCAGTTAGATCAGCTACTTAAAAATATCGATGTGATAGCGGTCTCTGATTATGCGAAAGGTTTTTTAACACCAGCACTTCTGCAGACAATCATAGGTTATAACATACCTGTCATTGTTGATCCCAAGGGCAGTGATTTCACCCGCTATTGGGGGGCGACCCTCTTGAAGCCCAACTTGGCTGAGGCAATGACCGCTGCAGGTTTGGGAATGGAGGCCCCTCTTGATGAGGTGGCTGACGTTTTGTTAGAGGGAGTGGAAAATTTGATGATCACAAGGAGTGAAGAGGGGATTTCGCTCTTTTCTAAAAAGGAGGGGAGACGTGACTTCCCTGCGGAAGTGCGAGAAGTACGCGATGTGACGGGAGCAGGCGATACTGTTTTGGCTGTGGTCACCGCAGCGTTTGCCAATGGCTACTCTCTCGATGAAGCCTCACGGTTTGGAAATGCAGCAGCAGCAATTGCCATTGAGCGTTTGGGTTGCGCGCGTGTCACAGTCGATCAAATCAACAACGCTGTCGTCAAACTGTAGTAGATGGTGATAGTGATGATGTCGGCAGTCGACAACACAACAGGGCCAGCAGCCACCTTTGGATCTAATTTAAACAGATGCAGCAGAATGGGAAAGAGAGCGCCAAATAGACCAGCTCCAACCATTGAAACTGTCACACTAATCACAATCGCAACAATCGGCATCAGCTCCGTATTCCACATAAAGTAGAATGCCGCGATCAAGAGTGCACTGCCAATCCCAAGTAGAAGAGATGCTTTCCACTCGATATTACAGCGACGCAGCACCTGACTCCAATAAATCTTTTTGAAATGGAGGAAACGCAAGCTGATCGTCATCGATTGTACCGCTACCGATTCTGAAAGAGAGAGAACAAGGGGAATAAAGAGGGCTAAAGTGACAAAAAGTTGGAGCGTGTGCTGGAAAAATTCGCCAATCAAAGCGCAGAGCAGCCCACCGCCGAGATTGCACAATAGCCAAGGCATCCGATAACGAAATTCTGAGAGAGAAGAGGCCATTTTGCGCTGCTCGATCGAGAAGCCGATGAACTGAAATATATCCTCTTTCATAGTTTTCGCGTGCTGCCGTTTGGATATATGAAAAGCTTCGCTATCTGGGGGCACAACCTCAATAATCCCGAGATATTTGTTTGTATTATC
>CAZXQV010000233.1:0-1690 GCA_964643195.1 uncultured bacterium
TATGAATGTTGCGAATCCCCAAAAGGCGGAAGAGCTCATAGCGTCTCTCCATTTCACGGACAAGCCAGTTGAGCGCTGAAGTGGCACCTCCAGGCTCTGTGATCACAGGTGCTAGCATGTGAGGGAGATGAGTGAACCCTGTAAGTTCTACTTTTTTCGGATCGATCATCACAAGTTTGATTTCATCGGGCCTTGCATTCATCACAATCGACATCACAATTGTATTGATACAGACAGATTTTCCAGATCCGGTTGCTCCAGCAATGATGAGATGAGGCATCTTTGTCAAATCGGTCCAAACATCCTCTCCGTTGACCATTTTGCCCAAGAGCAGGGGAATGTGGCATTTTTTTGTGCTCGCCTGATAACCTTCCAAGAGTTCGCGGAAGCTGACTTCTTGTGGGTAGGGATTGGGCACTTCGATGCCGACCGCTGCTTTCCCAGGAATGGGGGCGATGATACGGATCGATTTTGCTTGCATATTGAGAGCGATATCATTTTCTAAAGCTTTGATCTTTTGCACTTTCACTCCAAATGCGGGGTGTACTTCAAAAGAAGTGATCGTAGGCCCGCAGTGGATATCTCCCACTTTAGCTTCGATGCCGAAACTGAGGAGGGTCTCGGTTAAAATGCTCGCTTGTTTTTTGAGATCGCTCTTTAGGCTGGATTGGTCTACCCGTTTTACTTCTGTCAAAAGATCTGAGGGTGGCAGTGCATAGTTTCCTAAAACAAGTCGTTTAGGTTGGGTTTTGCGCACTTCGGGAATTTTGATGTCGATCTCTCTTTCGAGTGGATCATCTCTGATGAGGATGGTGGGTTCGTAGGGTTCCCGCTTAATTGGGGTGGGGAGTGCTGTGGCGACTTTTGCAGCCACTCTTTTGGGGATCACATCGAACATGCGCTTTGTAAAATCCCAAAGAGGGCGCCACTTGATTTGGATAAGATTGAAAATAGCGAATAGAAAGAGAGTTAGAAAGAGGATGCAAGAGCCAACGCTGCCCAGAATGCGATGTAAACAGATCGATGTATCGCAGTAGAGATGATGGAGGGGAACGCCGCCTAAATAGTAGCGCAAGAAGTCAGGGTCGAGTGCGCGACTTTTGGGAAAATAGTTGCGATAGACAAAGCCGATTGAGGAAATATGACCAGATAATTGCACAAATATCAAAGCTGAAGAGAGGATAAGGAGGCCAAAATAGAATATTTTTTTGCGGTCAGATTTTTTTTGGGTGATGAGCATATAGGCTTGCCATCCAAAAAGTGAGGGAAGAAAGAAGGCAGCGAGTCCAAATATATAAAATAGGCACCAGCCGAAAACATGTCCGGCAAGGCCTAGCCAATTGGCTGCAGGGTCGTGGACTTGGTAGCTGATAAGACTTAAAAGGGAGAGGGCTGCGATAAAAGAGCAGATAGCGGCTCTTAAAGTAGGTGAAGATTTTGTCTTCTTTTTCTGTTTCTTCTTCATACAATGGATTCTATAGAAGAGAGAAGAAGTTGACAAGAGGGCGAACGACGGGTCTCGAACCCGCGACCTCCGGAACCACAATCCAGCGCTCTAACCAACTGAGCTACGTCCGCCAGGAAAGTGGGAGATTTTGTCTGAGGGAAAATTTATTGTCAATGGTATTAGGGTAGATGGGTGTAATTGAAAGTGGAGCACCCCTTCCATAAATAACCGTCATATCGCATA
>CAZXQV010000234.1:0-1689 GCA_964643195.1 uncultured bacterium
CTACAAAACAGTTGAGGACGTGCTCAAGATTTTACAAAAGCCGATTGAGATGAAATACATGCCTCTTGGAAAACATAAAGGCCGTCTATTCGCTGAAATCCCTCTCTCCTACTTAAAGTGGGCATCTCACATGGAGTTTGATCAAGATTTACTCTATTCAATCAGAAAGGAAATTGGAAAGAGAAAAAAAGGAAACAGCTTTGCACAAAGCACTAACCCATTTTCAGGACTATGAATAAAAAAATTGCTCTAGCAGAAATGCTGAAAGGGGGCGTTATCATGGACGTCACCAACCCAGAACAAGCAAGGATCGCAGAAGATTCAGGTGCTGTCGCTGTAATGGCTTTGGAAAAAATTCCAGCAGACATCCGCTCAGAAGGAAAAATTGCGCGTATGTCTGCCCCCGATATGATCCGCTCCATCCAAGCAGCCGTCTCCATCCCTGTGATGGCAAAATGTCGCATCGGCCACTTTGTTGAAGCACAGATTTTGGAAGCTTTGGAAGTAGACTTCATCGATGAAAGCGAAGTGCTAACGCCTGCTGATCATGAACATCACATCGATAAACAGAAATTCGAAATTCCCTTTGTGTGCGGTGCTTGCGACTTGGGTCAAGCTCTCCGCCGGATTGCAGAGGGGGCCGCGATGATTCGTACAAAAGGCGAAGCAGGCACTGGCAATGTAATTGAAGCAGTACGCCATATGCGTGCGATGCAAAGTTGGATAAAACGTCTTAAAAATCTCGATCCCGCTGAATTAATGACGGCTGCCAAAACATTAAACGCTCCTTACGAACTTATTCTAGAAGTTGCCCGAACAGGTAAACTCCCAGTCCCGAATTTCTCAGCTGGTGGCATTGCGACTCCTGCCGATGCAGCCCTCATGATGCAGCTGGGAGCTGAGAGCATTTTTGTGGGTTCTGGCATTTTTAAATCAGAAGATCCTGTAAAACGAGCAAGAGCTATTGTCTTAGCGACAACCTACTATAATGATCCTAAGATATTAGCGGATGTTTCAAGCTCTCTTCTTGAGGGTATGACTGGTGCAAGTCCGATGGAGGAAAAGTTTGCGATTCGAGGGAATTAAGGTTGGAGTATTGGCTCTACAAGGAGCCTTTGAAAAGCATCGCGAAATTTGTGAAGCGCCATCCGTGCTTGTCCGCTACGTGGACCAACTCGATTCTTGTGATGGCCTAATTATTCCAGGCGGTGAGTCTACAGTCATCTGGAAGCAAATGGAAGATATGGGCTTCATTTCCGCCCTACAAACTTTTCCTCGTCCCATTTTTGGCACCTGCGCCGGCCTTATCATCCTCGCTAGGTTGGGGCTTCTTAACTGCGAAATCGAACGGAATGGCTATGGCAGACAGATCCATTCTTTTCAAGCCTCTCTGGACTTCAATGGGGTGTCCATAGCCTCTCTCTTCATAAGAGCTCCTCGCATTAGGAGTATAGGTAAGGGAGTTCAAATACTTATGAGCCACCAAGAAGAGCCTGTTGCGGTCCAGCAGGGTCACCATCTTGGCTCAACCTTCCACCCTGAATTGACAGGGGCAAAGGGCCTCCATAATCATTTCCTTCAACTTTGCTTATCATTAAAAAATTTAATTAAATCTTAATAGACTCTGTATATAATCCTGACTTTGACACTTGCGTTGCAAGTATCAAATAATCAACTTTTTATGCTCGA
>CAZXQV010000235.1:0-1662 GCA_964643195.1 uncultured bacterium
CTGATTCGAGAGGAACTTAGCGTTGTGTTTGCAGTTCCAGAAGACTGCTTCTAACGCCGATCGCTTAGGCTCGCCCGCAGAACTTGTCTATATAAAATGCCTGATCAAACCGTATGCGCCACAGCAAACCAACCTCTAAAGATGGCTATCTGTTGGATCGAGAAGAACTGTTGCGGGTGCGAGCATTGAAACTGCTCACGAGCGATCGAGACTATCTCTTTTTTGCCTTGCAGATCGACTATCCGGGCAAGTCGAATCCAAATGTAGATGTGGGTGCTTTTTGCAATCGTTGGGAGATCAGCGAAGGAGCACTCTACAAAGCTCTGGGAGAGCTACAGAATAAAGGGATTGTGGTATCGATCGCCAGTCGGTTAGACTTGCGGTTTCAAACCTAATAGGGGATAAAACATTATTCTTGTATCTTTTTCATCAACTTATAGATTCTCTTAAACTTTCAGATCCCCACAAAAGAAGCAAAAGCGATTGCTTCAAGAAGATTCGAAGTGGCTCATTGATTGGTGAACTTCAAACTCTTTTTGCAGTATCCATCCCCTGATCCTGTCGCCAGTTATCAGCTATGGACCTTTTTATTGAAGGTTGTCTAAAATAGGAGTACAAACTTGCGGGGGCCATTCCTTCCGCCGACAAATTATTTGAGTAACCTTCAGAGGGCTCGTTAACTACAGAAGTTGACGAGCCCTTATTTTTTTGGAGTTTTTTATGTCAAGAACAAAGAAAACGCGCAGAAAATCTTCCTCCAACTGCATTGTAATGCACAAGAAAAAGGTGCGCTCCAAGCGTGGCATACCAGAAACAAACTATGGAGAAGTCAAAAAGATTTTCTCTTTTAGTCTTACTCCGCAAGCCCATATCTTGCTAAGGAATTTAAGCCAAGAACTAAATATTTCTGCCAGTGAATTGCTGGAGCGATTTGCTCGTTCAGGAGCAGATCTCAAAACCTATTTAAAGCAGGAAGCATCCTTAGCAAAAGCTGATGAAGCGCCATCTGAGGGATTTAATAAGCCCTGATGTTCTGGCAAATTGGCTCTTTCTCCTAAATAAGACCTCATACAAAAAGGCTTAATAAACCCAGAAACTCAAGCATTGAGGAACTATTTATGACCACGCATTCTTTGAATTTAATACGATTATTTATTAAAAAGTCTTTGTCGTTTTACTGGCAATGCTTGATATGGCAAGTGTTTAGGCTTTATATAATACGAATTCAACAGGAATATAGCAAAAAAAGATTGCTATATTCCTATTTTTTAAAACTAATAAATAATAGGATTTTCAGTCCATTTCTGAATAGGAGAACTAGAAGCCCTCCAGGTTTTAAATATTACCTAATTTTTGTTTTTTCAACCTTCTACCAACGCCGGAGAAATTTATTATGGCCAACATTTCTACTGTTTTGGACACATTGAAAGATGTTGAGCAATTTGCGCTCACTATCCATGACCCTCAGGTCGTGCAGCAAAAATTCAATCAGTTGCGTACTGTTTTTCGACGCTTTCTTGTTACTGTTTGGCGTGGTCAACCTTTTATCACAGGTGCTAAGGCTACAGAGGAACAATCTGCCCAAGCAGATGCATTATTGGCCACGCAGCAGCTCGATCGCTATCGCACACTCCGTGAAGATTTGCAGTTTGGGTTTCACAT
>CAZXQV010000236.1:0-1650 GCA_964643195.1 uncultured bacterium
GTCTGAACGATGTTGAATTGGGTCCTTTAGATGAGCAAATTGAGCTTTTGGAGGAGATCCGTGCTAAACTGACACTCAAAGACCACTTGAAGGCTTTGTTGTTAGCGCGCCAAAGTCCGAAAAAGATTTTGCGAGCATTTGGAAGAGAGGGGATTAAGAAAGAGGATACTGCTATTATTCTTTTCACGAGTGGGACAGAGAGCTATCCAAAAGGTGTTCCTCTTTCTCACTTCAATGTGATGGAAAATCATCGTGCAGCAGCGGCGGTGATTTCCCTAAAAGCTTCTGACGTCATTTTAGGTATTTTGCCTCCATTTCACTCTTTTGGCTTCTCGATAACAGGAATGTTGCCCTTAGTTGCCGGTTTTCGTGTTGCTTATTCCCCAAATCCTACCAATGGCCGACAGATTGCCTACGCGATGGAACATTGGCAAGCGAGTATCTTTTGTAGCGCCCCCACCTTTATAAAAAACATTTTACGGGTAGCTAAAAAAGAGCAATTCCAATCATTACGTATTGTGATTCTAGGTGCGGAGAAAACTCCCGATGAACTCTATAAGCGACTGAAGGAGTTCAACCCTGAAGCGTATATCATCGAGGGCTATGGCATCACCGAATGTGCTCCGGTGCTCACGATCAATCGATTGGACAAAGAGCGGAAAGGTGTGGGAGAACCACTACCGGGGGTTGAGATTAAAATTGTGAACCATGAAACTTTGAAAGAGGTGGCACAAGGAGAAAGCGGGCTCATTTTAGCGAGAGGTCATAACATTTTTTCTGGTTACCTGGGTGGAAATGCATCACCTTTCATAGAACTTCAAAACAAAAAATGGTATAACACAGGGGATTTGGGCTCGCTTGATTCTGAGAATCGGCTGATGCTTGATGGAAGGCTCAAGCGTTTTATCAAAATCGGCGGTGAGATGATCAGCTTGGGAATGATCGAAGAGGTTTTGAGTCAGATTGCCGAAAAAGCTTCTTGGGATGTGGCTAAAGATGTGCCTTCTTTCGCTGTAGTGGCACTCGAAAATGGAAGCGAAAAGAGTGCCATTCATCTATTTACTCTCTGTAACCTCTCTGTCGAGGAGGTAAATCAAAGGCTGCGGGAAGAGGGGATGAGCAACTTGATCAAAGTCCAATCAGTCAACCGTATTCAGGCGATTCCATTATTGGGAACAGGGAAAGTGGATTACCGCGCTCTTACAAACAAATTGAAATCTCCGCGATAACCATGTTATTCTGGCTCTATGCATGATACTTTTGTTTTCCCAAAACTCCCTCTTGTTCTCTACAACACAGAAAGCCGCAAGCGCGAAACTTTCAAGCCCTGTCATAACAATCATGTGACGATGTATACGTGTGGTCCAACTGTGTATCACTACGCACACATTGGCAACTTCCGTACTTATGTCTTTGAAGATCTATTGCGTCGTTCTTTGAAATTTTTTGGTTACCAAGTTGAACAGGTGATGAATATCACAGACGTGGATGACAAGACAATCCGAGGGGCGATTGAGAAAAATATTTCTCTCGAAGAGTATGTTCAGCCCTATAAAAATGCTTTCTTTGCAGATATCCAGAGTCTCGGCATTGAAAAAGTGGAGCACTATCCTTGCGCAACGGCTTACATTCCTCACATGATCGACTTCA
>CAZXQV010000237.1:0-1635 GCA_964643195.1 uncultured bacterium
ATATAATTTGGAGGGTAACCGATGACAAAAGTTCTTTTGATTGCTTTATTTTTTTGCAGCCCACTTTTTGCAGCTATGCCCCCTAAGCACTTTCATGTTGATGCAACAACACTTGATGGTGAATGGAACTGCACAAGAAGCGAATTTAAGAATGGTCGTTACATAGAGGTCTGGAGCCGAGCTGATATAGCAGCAGGTTGCGAACTAGAAAATCTCTACATTATTTCTGCAAAAACAGCACATGCTGACAAAGCTGACATGAAAAAGATGATGAAAAAAGCGCTCTTTCCTGTGAGATATATGCCAGGCACCCGTTCTAATGTACATCGAGAATCAAATCATGAAGCTTTGTTTGAGTGGAATACTCCAAAGGGTCATCAAGCCGTTGTGCGCTTATGCGTAGATCAAGATATGTATCATTACATTAGCTACATGCGCAAAGGCTCTGATAGGATAACAAAAGATGAGATCTCAAAAAGAGTAGAATTACTCGATTCATTGAAGCTCACTTTTACGAGATAATATAGCCTTAAAAGAACAATCGGCTTGAAAAGTGAGCTCTTCAATTTTCCGTACCGCAGCTAGACAGTCCTTGCCTATACTACTTACCAACATACCTTTGGGAATAGTCCTCGGGATGTTATTCAAGGAAATCGGCTGTTCTTGGTATGTGGCTCTTCTCTATAACCTCTTGGTTTTTGCGGGAGCGATGCAGTTTGTGACGCTCTCTGTTTTGGCAAGTGGCGGCTCTGCTCTTATGCTGGCAATCACTCTCATACCTATATTTATTAGCAATCTTTTTTATGGACTGACTATGTTAGAACGTTATCAAAAAGCTCCAGCTATTTTGAGGGGCTTTTTAGCTTTCTGTTTAGTTGATGGTGTTTATTCTGTATTACAAATTGGCCCCAAGTTTGATGATGCCAAAGCAGATGTCCGTTACATTACCTGGCTTTCAGTACTATCCCATGCTAGTTGGGTTTTTGCAGCACTTCTTGGTTCCTTTGCCGATCAGCTAGTCCCGATCCCACCCAAATTAGAATTTACTCTAACAGCGCTCTTTACTGCTGTTGCAACTGAGATGTTTTTAACTCAAAAACAGAAGAGAGTCTTGGCAATCGCCTTTGCTTCACTTGCTCTCGCCATTTTAATCATGCCAAGCCAGATGCTTCTCGCAGGTATTTTATTCTCCGTTTCCGGCTGCTTGATGGTCCCACAAAAAAGAGAGCTTATAGCATGACTTGGTACACCCTTCTTCCCTTAGTCACATTTATATCATGGGGTATGCGCATCCTACCCTTTGCAATAGGACCTTATCTCAAACGTTTCTCTTTTTTGAATAAATTGGAAGCGATGCTTCCTTGCTGCCTGCTCATCATGATCACCGCTTATACGATCAGGGATATCAATTTCAGAGAGGCCCCTTTCGGCCTCCCTGAAATTGTAGCTCTCACGGGTGTTGTTCTGACCCAAGTATGGTTACGGAGTAGTCTCGTAAGCATGATCGTCGGCGTCCTCATCCATCAATTTCTGCGGGTGATCTTCTTGACCTCATGACGCGCTTGATTAGGCGTGATTTCCTTCTCTTTCAAAGTGCGCTGGACATTCTCCAAACCTTGAAACTGCGCCGCATCA
>CAZXQV010000238.1:0-1629 GCA_964643195.1 uncultured bacterium
TCTTTTACCCAGCGCGTCTAAAAACTCTTTTGCTTGTTCTTCTATGCTGAAGAAGAACAGTGCATCATCCGCGTATCTAACTATCACGTTGTTGTGTGAGGCATAGTTCTTCAGGAACCATTCATCCAGAACCTCGTGTAGGTAAATATTTGCTAGGATGGGACTCATGATCGACCCTTGAGGTGTACCAAGTTCACTAGGGAGTGTTTCCCCTTGATGAGTAATTAGTTCGCCTTTTAGGAAGCGACCGACTAGTCCCTTAAATCGTTTGTCTGATATCTTTTTCCCGATAATCTCCAGCAGTTTTCGGTGGGGTATCGTGTTGAAAAAGCTTGAGAAATCTATTTCTACTATGTACTGCCTTCTGTTCTGGAACAATGAGCAGTAGCTCACATTAATTGCATCATGTGCCGACTTATTTGGACGATATCCAAAGGAAGTGCGGATGAAGGTTGGTTCGTAGATTGTTGATAGGATTTTCCCAACGACCCAGTCTACAAGTTTATCTTCAAAGCAGGCAATCGCAATTGGCCTAGTTTTGCCATTTGCTTTTGGAATTAGTACTTCTCGCTTGGGTTGCGGTCTGTATGCACCTCGCTGGATTTCTCCTGCAAGTCTTGCCAGATTTTCATCCAAGTTTTTACCGTATTCGATTTTGCTTATACCATCCGCGCCTAACGCTTTCTTTCCGTCGATTGCGTTGAACGCTTCCCGAAGGGAATCTACGTTAATGTGTGTGTGGATGTTGCCAAAGACAGTTTTCTTGTCTTGTGCTTTTAGACTTATTCTTATCCATCGGTTCCAATACTCTGCATCAGTTGCACAGTATCTTTTGTGCCCGTCTCTTCTACCACTGTGGGTAGAACGGGTACCTGTAATAAGATTCAGATTTTGTCGATCCCTTCGCTCTTCTGACATTACTCAGCCTCATTACTGTCGGGTCGGAGGTGGCGCTTACTTAAAAGCTTGCCACCGACCGCCGCTCAAACTGGACGTGCAGTTTTCCCGCATCCAGCTTTCACAAAGCTACGCCTCAGCGCAGGTTCAAAGAGGGTATTAATCGAATCAAGCTAACAAGCCCAAGCTCCTCTCTCAATTTAGAGTCAGGTAACGTCTTCCAGCCACTGTTTCGCCACCTTTTATAGCGTTGCGACCAGAGCCTTCGTACTATCCACCTGTCGAGCATGGCGAATAACTTCCTGATATGGGCTTTTCGATAATAATTGCCCCATCCGCGAATGACCGGGTTGATTATTTCAACAATCTCTTGCGTGTTTCGGGGAGATCTTCGCTTAGTGCGGCTTCTGATTTGCTCTCTAAAGTGAGTTATTGATTTCTGTTTTGGATATACATAAAGCGCACCTTGCTTGGTGCCACTTTTGATCTTATGTGCTGGAAGCCTTAACGGCCTCGAACCACGCTTGATCTTGTACCCCAGGAATTCAAACCCTCGTCGTACATGTACGATTCGAGTTTTCTCTTTATTTAGAGTCACTCCTAATTGATTTAGGACTTTGGAGGCAAAATCTAGCGCCGCTTGCGCTTCTGCTCGCGTGCTACAGGTCACCAGCCAATCATCGGCGTACCTCGTTAATCTATATCCCTTCCGACGCATTTCTCGATCAAACG
>CAZXQV010000239.1:0-1628 GCA_964643195.1 uncultured bacterium
CCATGGAAGGAAGATCATCCTCGCTCACATTCGCAACATAAAGCACACGCTTGTCTGTTAAAAAGGGATAAGGCTTTAACAGCTCTCTTTCCTCTAAAGTCAGCTCAAGATCACGCACAGCTTTTCCACCATCCAAGTGATCCACTACTTTTTTCAAAACGTCCACTGTAGGCTGAAGATCCCGATTGCTCTTGACCTGCTTCTCGAGTTTGCTAAAACTATTTTGTCCCTGTTGAAGATCAGCGAGAATAAGCTCCATATTGATCGTTTCTACGTCTTTCAGAGGGTCAATCCCCCCTTTCACATGAATAATCTCTTCCGAATCGAAGCAGCGCACTACATGTATGATTGCATCAGTCTCGCGGATATGAGCTAAAAATTGATTCCCTAAACCCTCTCCCTTCGAAGCTCCTTCTACAAGACCTGCGATGTCAACAAACTCCATTGTTGCGTAGACAATCTTCCGACTATTAGAGAACTTGGATAGAACAGTCAGTCTTGGGTCAATCACATCGACAACCCCCACATTGGGATCGATTGTGCAGAACGGGTAGTTTGACGAAGCAGCTCCTGCTTTGGTCAAGGCATTGAAAAGTGTAGACTTACCCACGTTAGGCAGTCCAACGATACCAACTTTTAGTCTAGACATAGCAAGAAATTCTAGCTCATGACTCCGTTTATTGGAATCAGAATCTATCTAAAAACTTTTCATGATATTTCGAAGCACTATAACCGAAGACTTCAAATCTGCGAATTGTATAATGCAGCAAAATGGCTGAAAAATCGGAAAAGGCGACCCCTAAGAAACTGCGCGATGCGCGGAAAAAAGGACAAGTCGCCAAAGCACAAGACTTCCCAGGCGCTATCACCTTCATCGTCGCCGTCGCCCTCACTATGTACATGCTCAATTTCCTCTATGAAAAAATTGGCGGTTTTACCCTACAAATCTTTCAAATCGCCGCCGTAACCGACCTCACAAAAACCGCCCCCTTTTTCCTGCGCGAATTAATCAACCTGATCTTAATTACCTCACTGCCCGTTGCAGGTGCTGTTGCAATCGTGGGTATTCTCGTAGGCTTCCTCATCGTAGGCCCTACCTTCTCTGTCGAAGTGCTCAAACCCGACATCAAAAAATTCAATGTCGTAGAGAACCTAAAACAGAAATTTAAGATGAAAACCTTCATCGAACTACTCAAATCTGTCTTAAAACTTTTTGGGGCTGGATTATTAATCTATCTCGTTGCTAGAGTTCATATTAAAGATCTTGTCATCACACCCACCATGCCCCCGCTAGCTGGCTATCTTATCTTTCAAAGCATTATATACAAAGTGGTTGTGATTATCGGGATCTACTTTCTTTTGATTGCTACAGCGGACTTGCTCTATCAGAAGTATAATTTCGGTAAAGAGATGAAAATGGAGAAGTTCGAAGTCAAACAGGAATATAAAGATACGGAAGGAAACCCCGAGATTAAGGGGAAAAGACGTCAGCTTGCGCAAGAAATTGCTTATGATGATGGTGCTGGGCAAGTGCGTAGAGCTCGCACAGTTATTACCAACCCGAATGATATTGCTTGCGCAATAGGCTACGAACCTGAAAAATATAAAGCCCCTTGGATTATTGAAAT
>CAZXQV010000240.1:0-1612 GCA_964643195.1 uncultured bacterium
TGGCATGATTTCAGCAGAGCTTGCAAAAAGAGGATTCCATCTCCCTCAGGCAAGACTGTTGGGAATCGGGAGTGTATCCGAAAAATGCTCTGCAATGAGAAGTATGCCGGATCGTACTGCTTCAAAAGACTTATCTAGAGGATTTCTTTACAGGCAAGCAAAAGAAAAACAATGGGCAAAGAGAACGGTATTACTACAAGAATAACCATGAAGCGATTGTACCGTTGGAGATTTTTGAGAGGGTTCAGGGGATGTAGGTATTATAGTAATAATGCTGATCTCATCCCGCTATTGTGTGAAATGTGAAAAAGATGTATCGGGGAAAATGAAATTACGGAGGTTACACTAATGAAGCTGGCCAATATAAAAATCAGAAATTTTAGAGGGGTTAGGCACTGCGACTTAAACTTCCCCGCACAAGCAGTCCTAGTCGGTGATAATAATACGGGGAAATCGACGATTCTTGAAGCGATTGACTTAGTGCTTGGCCCCGAAAGGCTGTCACGAAAGCCTGTTGTTGACGAACATGATTTTTATGCTGGTCGGTATTTAGATGCTGACAACAATCCAATAGAGATCAACATTGAAGTTATAGTAATCGATCTTGATATGGAGCAGCAAGTACACTTCAAAAACAATTTGGAATGGTGGCATGGGGGTGACCAGTCTTTACTGCAAGGGCCACCCCCCGAAGCTACCGATGATGAGGGCGTTGTTCCTGCATTGCGTTTGGGATTCAAAGGATATTATGATGCTGAAGAAGACGATTTTCTAGGCGAGACATTTTTCCTCTCGCCTGAATTAGATGAGGGCAACCACGAACCACTGCGCCTTAAAGATAAGCGTATGTGTGGCTTTCTCTATTTAAGAACACTTCGTACGGGTAATCGGGCATTGAGTCTGGAGCGCGGCTCCTTACTGGATATTATTCTAAAGCTACGCGAAATGAAGCCTCGTATGTGGGAGGATGTCCTTAAACAATTACGAGATGTGTCTGTTGCCAGCGATCCAGAACTTGGCATATCTGATATCTTGGTTAATGTCCAAAAGGCCGTCAGAGAATTGGTTCCAGTTGAATGTGCTGACGCTCCCGTAATCCGAGTATCACAGATGACCCGCGAGCATTTACGGCAGATTCTCACTGTTTTTCTTGGAACAGGTACTTATGACGAAAGCGGCAAGGAATATGCTGCCCCTTTCCACCACCAAGGCACAGGAACGATCAACACACTGGTTTTGTCGCTACTTTCAATGATTGCCGAGTTGAAGCAAAATGTAATCTTTGCTATGGAGGAGCCAGAAATAGCCATCACTCCACACACGCAGAAGAGGATTATTAACAGCGTGATTGGAAAATCAGCACAGGCGATTTTTACTTCGCACCCACCATATGTTCTTGAAGAGTTTGATTCGGCACAAATTCTAGTTATCGACCGCAAAGATGGAGAATTGATTGGATGCCCAGCCAAGCTACCGCCAACAGTAAGACAGAAAATGTACCGTGATGAAGTGAAACGCCGTTTTTGTGAGGCTTTACTAGCACGTAGAGTCCTTATAGTTGAGGGACGTACGGAATATGATACAATTTTAAGAGTAGCGCGTAAGCTCCAAC
>CAZXQV010000241.1:0-1611 GCA_964643195.1 uncultured bacterium
CTTGTCGAAAAAGAGCTTAAATTTTATCTCTTGATTACACCAGATATCTGGATTGGGTGTATAGCCAGCTGCTTTCTCATCAAGGCAACGAGAAAAAACTCTCTCCCAATACTCTTTGGCAAAATTCACTGTATAAAAGGGGATGTCCAACTTCCCAGCAACAGCTGCAACATCTTCATGATCAGCAGCAGCGGTACAGCCCTCATCCTCCCAATTTTTCATAAAGAGGCCAATGACCTCGTGACCTGCTTTTTTGAGCAAATAAGCGACAACAGAAGAATCTACCCCCCCTGACATGCCAACAACAATTTTCAATCTTGTGACCTTATTAATTGATAAAGTAGGATATTTTAATATGTTTATAGGAAAATATAAAGCAGAAGATAAAAAAGTTGAAATCACGACTGCTCGGCTTCCCTCGTGATGGCGAGCGGAGCGATGCCATGACTTCTAAAGGACGTACCTTCCCTCTTCCCCTCTAACAGACCATTCAATAAAAAATATTAATTGTTTTAGGGGTGATTCTATTGTCAGTTATTTGCGATAGCGTCTGATTCAAATAACTCTCATTTAGGCTGTTGCGACCCAGCGGGAATTGCTGATACAGCTGTAGCTCAGGCCGCCTTTTCGATGTTTCATGGTTTTGGAGATAAACTCAGGATTGTGTAGCAAATTTATCGATTGATATTTTTGCAGAAAAATACTATATTCTCTTGAATTCGCGAAACAGCCCTATTGACGAGCGAGATAGATATAGATTAAAGGGTGGGAGAATAATCATCGAAAATATGAAGGTCGAGCTAGCAACAACTAATGATCCTGAAGGGTCTAATACATGTACACTTACTCTAAAACCATCATATTTGCGCGCCTAAGATAAAGAACTTTCCCAATGTTTAATGTAGGCCAAAAGCCTCTCGCGTGTCGGCTTAGTTTGGAAGAAAGCACGGTTCTTCTCATGGGAAGAGAGATGTGCTACTTTCGCCAATAAATTGAGATGATTGCGGTCATCGGCTGCAAAAAGAAAAAACAGCGTATGTACACTCTGACCATCTAAAGAATCATAATGCAAAGGTACTTCTGGGTAAACCACCATGATCACATCATAGTGCGTATTCAAGAGAAAATCCCGGCTATGCGGCACCGCGATACCACGGCCCAGCGCTGTCGACATCATCCGTTCACGATCAAGAAAAAGATCGGTCAAAACAGCAGGATCCAAATCAAACCGCTTGCCCATCTCTTCCATCGTCTTTGCAATCACCTCTTCCTTCGTTTTCGCTTGAATATTCGATAGCACATCCCCTCGATAGAGGGCCCGATAGAACGAAAACTGCATATTACCGCTTGTCGGCTTCTCTTCATCTGCTTCTGGATCAATCCGCTGCTGTAAAAGCCAATCTTCTATTTCCGCGCGACTAAATCGGTACTGCCGGTTGAGACGGTAGGCAGGAATCTTGCCCTCAGCAAGCCAACGACGCACCGTTGTCTCTGAAATGCCTAGCAAATCTGCTACATCTTTCAACTTAAGATCCATTGAGAAAATACCCTAAATGCCTTGAAAAAGGGCTATCATCTCGTTTGGCTCCTTCAATTGCAACATTTTTTTTC
>CAZXQV010000242.1:0-1597 GCA_964643195.1 uncultured bacterium
GATCTAGCCGACACCGGGTTTTCAGAACATGAGATAGAGCGGTTGTTTGAAGAACTTGAAGATATAAAGATACAAGAGGATGACTACGAGCCCAACTTAGCTGAAGAACCTATCACTCAGGTAGGTGATCTGTATCAGCTGGGAAACCATAGATTGCTTTGTGGAGATAGTACAAGTTCGGAAGACATGGAACGATTGATGAATGGGCAATGTGCGGACATGCTTCTAACGGATCCTCCATACAATGTTAATTATGAAGGAAAAACTGCGGATGCTCTCACCATTCAGAACGACAATTTGAAAGACTCTGAATTTCAATCGTTTCTGCAAATTGCATTCTGTGAGAGCAATAATGTTATGAAACCGGGTGCAGCATTCTATATATGGCATGCGGATGCAGGAAGTACTCTATTTCGCTATGCATGCGAAAATGTGGGATGGAAAATACGCCAGTGTATTGTGTGGGTCAAAAACAGTTTTGTGCTTGGCAGGCAAGTTTATCAATGGCAACATGAGCCCTGCTTATATGGATGGAAAGACGGTGCGGCACATTATTTTACCGATGATCGAACGCTGACAACAATTGTAGAGTGTAACAAACCATTGACTAATGATGTACACCCGACTATGAAACCGATTGCTCTGTTTGCCCATTTGATACAAAACAGTTCTAAGAAAGGGTGGAACATACTTGATGGATTTGGGGGATCCGGCACAACACTCATAGCATGCGAGCAGTTAGGCCGAAATGCGTTATTGATGGAAAAAGACCCGCGGTATTGTGACGTTATCATTGACCGGTGGGAAAAACTCACTGGTTGCAAAGCAAATAAAATGTGACGGGGGTGCTAGTAACACCCCACGCCACTACGCCAGAGAAAGCACCTCTGACGCAGATAGTTTATCGCTCCGAAGCATTTAACTATCTGCACCGATTATACAACAAATCAGAGGTGCAACACAATGGCAAAAACAATGGTAAAAGATAAACAACATCTCCGGCAAGCTCTGTTGAAACGGGCAACCGGCTATGAATATGACGAAAAAGAAATAGTCCTGGACCGTAACGGACAGACTCAAGGCAAGGTAAAACTTATAAAAAGGCACATGCCGCCGGACATGACAGCAATAAAAACTGTAATGCGTATGATGCGAACCGGCGAATGGTGAGGGGTGGTATTTGTGTATGGGAAGGCAACGAAGTCCTAACCGTGACAAGGCAAAAGATTTGTGGGAGCAAAATCCTAAGCTAACCCCCAAGGATATTGCTGCAGAATTAAATATAAGCGAAGACCAAGTTCGCAAGTGGAAATCCCTTGATAAGTGGGACAAAAATAAAGTCACGGTCGTGACGAAAAACGGCACTGTGACGAATCAAAAAACTGTTGATAGAGTTCTTGCGGAAAAAGTACAGGAAAATGACGAGCTGACGGAAAAAGAAAAGCTGTTTTGTCTCCACTACGTGAGAACTTTTAACGGCTCTGCCTCGGTAATACGGGCGGGCTTTTCCGCTAAACACGCGCGGAAATATGCCTATGAACTGCTGCAGCGCCCTAGGGTGCAGGCAGAAATAAAAAGATTGAAGTCGTTGCGCATA
>CAZXQV010000243.1:0-1590 GCA_964643195.1 uncultured bacterium
CAAACTCGGTCCAGCCTCCTTGAACTTTCTCAAAGAGATCATCGCTACCAGCATAAGCGGCACCCGCATCGAGCGCTTCTTTTACTTTATTGCCTTGTGCAAAAACAAGAACACGTAGCTTCTGGCCTGTTCCATTCGGTAGGGAAACAGTGCCGCGGACTTGCTGATCAGATTTTTTGGGGTCGACTCCAAGTTTAACAGAGATTTCGACCGACTGATCAAATTTAACTGGTGGACACTTTTGCAAAATAGCGACCGCTTCATCAAGTGAATAGCGACGTTCTCTATCCACAGACTTTACGATCTCCCGAAATCTTTTACTTAAGCGTGCCATTTGATTCCTATTCTGTATCGATACCCATACTTTTTGCCGTTCCTGCGACGAGCCTCATAGCTGCATCAATAGAACGCACACCGAGATCAGGGTACTTTATCTCGGCTACTTTTTTTATCTGCTCTTTTTTCATCAGACCTACCTTATCACGGTTTGGTACTGCTGACCCCTTTGCCAAACCCATCTCTTTTAAGATAAGTCGAGACATGGGAGGTTTTTTCATGATGAAAGTAAAACTTTTATCAGCGTAGACTGTGATCTCAACTGGAAGAATATCATCTCCCAACTCTTGAGTTTTAGCATTAAATGCTTTACAAAACTCCATGATATTGACACCCGCAGCACCTAGCGCAGGACCAATTGGAGGTGCGGGATTCGCCTTTCCAGCTGGGATCTGAAGTTTAATGACTTTTACGACTTTTTTTGCCATGCTCTATTCCTTACGTATTGGGCAGCTATTATGTGAATTCTCTATTTAGACTTCAAGAGTTTTCAGGCCCAACCTCCTCAACTTGCCAAAATTCTAGGTCATCAACCCTTGTATCGCGTCCAAAAATCGAAACCATGACACTTAGACGACCCTTATCATGGAACACTTCAGAGACTGTTCCCATAAAATTAACAAAAACACCCTCATTAATCTTGACACGGTCGCCAATATTAAATTTATGTTTTTGAGCAACTGTGCCTTGTTTTGATGCGAGCTCCCTCAAAATTTCTTCAACTTCTGCATCAGAGAGGGCTGTAGGCTTTTCTCCACCTAGAAAGTCGATGACACCATTCGTGGATTTGACATACTGCCAAGAGTCATCATTCAGTTCCATGCGAACCAAGACATAACCCGGCCATATGCGTTTTTCTGAAATTTTGTGCTCGCCCGCTTTGACTTCCATCACATTTTCTGTGGGAATCATGATCTCTTCGATGAGGTCGACCATACCCGATGCCTCTCTGAAATCTTCGAGCGTTTTCTTCACTTTGCGCTCTTGCGCAGTGAAAACTTGAATAACATACCACTTGGTCATAGAGATTATCCTACTATCCATTTAACTAGAAAATTGATTCCTCCCAAACCAGTGCGTAAAAGCAAATCTACACAGTAGATCGAGAAGCCAAAAATGAAGATACAAGCTACTACAATCTTTGTATAGCTAAGTAATTCTTCTTTTGTGGTCCAATCGACTCGTTTGAGTTCCTGTTTTACTTCCGCTGCAAAATTGATAAAATTTCGTCCCTTGGCAGTTCTGGTGACGTCT
>CAZXQV010000244.1:0-1584 GCA_964643195.1 uncultured bacterium
CGCTTCCGGAAACTTGGGATATTGCTGCCCCATAAAAGTAAGAGTGAATATTCAAGAGTATCCGCGGGTTCTTTGATACTTCATAATCGGCATAGCAATTGCAAGTCCATCTATTCTCCCCTTAATTGTTTGGTTTTGCTTGGTTTAGTAGGGATAATTCATTGATTTTGGACCGAAAAAATAGTACTATTGTCTTATATTCAAGTCATACTGCTATTAAGGCATTTAGATACTGTATTTCTTGATGTTGATGTGAAAAACGGGAAGGCTTCCCACTTTTAGTTTAGCTTAAGGTTTTTTATTAAATTTGATTAATAATTGAAGGATAAACCTACCTGCTCTCATAGCGATTGGCTCATCGGAGCCAAGTCACAAAAAAATTCCTCATCATCCCTGTTAAATTTTGTGAACCCATTCACAAAGAAGATGCTTTTTTGGAGGAAAAGTTGCAAAAATGTAAGAGCGAAGTGGCGCTCTCTATTTCATTTTTGATCGGTTTGTTGATCTTTTTATTCTTTTTCTTTTCTTTCAAAGATGATGCTTCGGTTCCAGCAAGACATGAAGAGGTCGGCGAACAAAACAGTTCCAGTACGTCTGAAGATGATGGTGGTGTGACATTTACCTCAAGTCCTTCTACCATAACATCTTTAGATCCGCGTAGAGCAAAAAGACGCGAAAAAGATACAAGCAGCGCCTCTACCTCCTCCTTAAAAGCCAAAGCTACGGAAACAGCAAAAAAAGACCAAAAGGAAGGTCACACGGAAAAAGAGCAAAATGAAAATCTCAAGGGCGAGCAGAAGGCCAACAAAAATCACTCTGCCGAATTAGCAGCTTCAAGCGGTGCAAAAAATGATGGAAAAGGAACAAAGTTGGATCCTGCGGATATTTCGCAAGAAGCAGTCGATTTAAAAAAGGCCCGCGAAAAGTTCAACCAACCTTCTCTCACTTCTGGTAGCACTCAAAAGACCGACGAGACAAAGCCCTCAGCTACGTCAGCGACCACGGGGACCAAAGAAAAGCCGGTATCGGACGTAAAACAATCAGAGGTAAAGCGCGAACCTCAAGTTTTCCCAAGACTCCCCGAGGGAGACCTGCGTCTGACCATGGATGACTTGGGAAAAATTACACAGGCGATGCTTCAGCTTTCCTTTGAATCTAACGAAAATTTGATATATGCAGCAGCACAGGAATACATGAATACACATAGTAAGGTGGTTTTTAAAGAGAAGATGAGGGAATCGTGGGGATACAGCGCAAATCTCAATCTTTTGAAGCTCTTCCTGCATGCTGAGAATAAAACTCAGAGTGCCGCTTGGAAGGCGTGGAAAGCCTCTGGTTTTGGTGGTGATGTGGAGTGTGTAGATTTTGTGACGGAATGTCTCAAATCACATGACAAAAATACTGTGGAGAATTAATGGACTGTGCGATACAATGGTACGATGGTAGTTTTTACTTTTTGAGGGACTCGAACGCGGAGCCATTGGGAATAATTTATCGCGAAACTTCGGCCGCCATCAAGAGCATCATCCGAATTCTTCCAGACCTGAAGCAAGAACATGCAGAGCGGTTCCGAGCTTGTCTTTT
>CAZXQV010000245.1:0-1568 GCA_964643195.1 uncultured bacterium
ATCTCGTCATTCGAAACATCGACCTTGTAGAAAAGAACTCGGCCTCCAGAAAATGCTAACCGCTCCGCGGCCTCTTTTCCCCTCTCAGCATTGGTTCCGAAAAGTGCTACTTGAGCCCCCGCTTCCAAAAAGCGCTTTCCAATCGCAAAACCAATCCCCCGCGTTCCACCTGTGACTATTGCAACCTTATCTTTAAGCATGTACCGCCTCTAAATCTTCAATTTTCCCAATGCTTATTGTCTTGGCAGCACCGATTTTTCTATTCATTCCAGCTAAGCTTGTACCACAACCAATCTCAATAAAAAGATCGATCTCTTTCATCTTGCGTATTCCCTGTTCCCAGCGCACTGAAGAAGTTACTTGCCGTATCATGTTTTCTCGAATCTGTTCGCTATTAGAAACATAATCTCCAGGAACATTCATCACTAATTCAATCGGACTCTCATTGATTTTGATAGATTCGATCATAGGGGCCAGCTTATCGCGCGCACTCTGCATTAAACCTGAATGAAAGGCTCCACTCACTTGAAGGGGAAGTGCGCGGCGTGCGCCTGCTGCTTTCAAAGCCTCCATTCCCTTCTCGACTCCATCGCTACTTCCCGATATCACCGTCTGGCCCGGACAGTTGTAGTTTGCGACCCAAAGTTCTGGATGATTCAACTCAGCAACCAAATGGTCTACCTGTTCAGGATTCAAGCCAACAATCGCTGCCATTGTTCCCAAACCCTTTTCACAAGCCTCCTGCATCGCGTTCGCACGGAACTGAACTAGCTGCAATCCTTCTTCAAAAGAAAGACGACCGCTAGCCACAAGCGCTGTATACTCTCCAAGACTCAAGCCAGCAACAACATCTGGCTTTATATCTAAAACCGCAAGCACAGCCAAACTCATCACAAAAATCGCCGGCTGGCTATTTTCTGTTTTGGTCAATTCCTCTTCAGGACCTTCAAAGATCAATTTAGATAGAGGACGACCCAAAATCTCATCGGCTCTATCAAAAACAGCCTTCGACTCCGAGTAAGTATCATAGAAGTCTTTACCCATACCGACAAACTGAGACCCTTGTCCTGGAAATAAAAATGCTCTCCTCATCAATCTTCCTTCGTCAAAATTGTTGCTCCCCAAGTGAAGCCAGCTCCAAATGCAACGAGCAAAATATTTTCACCACAATCGATTTGATGCGTTCTAATCAATTCATCAAGCGCAATCAACACAGCTGATGCCGAAGTATTCCCATATTTATGCACAGTGCGAAAAACTTTCTCGTTGGGCATTCCAAAACGCCTCGCAATCGAAGTAATAATGCGATCGTTAGCTTGATGCGGTACTACCCAGTTGAGGTCACCATCCTTCATCTTTGCGCGCTCAAGACACTGTGTAGCAGCACCCTCCATCCGTCTTACTGCATGTTTGAAAACCTCTTGTCCCTGCATCTCAATAAAGTGCATCTGATTTGCTACCGTTTCTGCAGAAGTGGGATTGCGAGAACCGCCTCCCCGCACCCTCAATAGATCCTGTTCTTTACCGTCAGCACCGCGCCACATAACGAGAATCACGTCACCCCCTCC
>CAZXQV010000246.1:0-1568 GCA_964643195.1 uncultured bacterium
TTTTGCCAACTTTTTGGCGAGCACCTTATTCATCGCGATAGCACAACCTAAATGATCAGGCCCTACAAAAGGCTTGTTCAGAGTTTTAAGAAAGCCCTGAATCGTGCCGTCTTCTGCGTTCGGACCATGCAATATCGGTAAAACAATCTCACATTCTTCCAATTTATGCATAACAGCTGAGAGAGGACCATGTATATCCCCGACGCTCCACGAGCCATCTTTATGAATTGTAAATAGCTCTTTGTCATAGAAAGCAGGATTTAAAGAGTCAAAGACAAACTGCGCTGAACGCAGAGAAATTTCATGCTCAGGAGATCGCCCGCCTGCTAAAACTGCAGCCTTCCATTTTTTTGGAATAAACTCTTTGTGTGCTTTATAAATATCACCAGCCCCCATTGTGACAAATACATCATGTGGTCTTAATTCGATTTTCCCTGGGCAGTCTGAACGCGCGATGTAGTGGCAATGCTGATGATACTTTTTTACCTCGTCGATCACACTTTGTGCGGATAACCCTGGAATTGGTTTTTCACGCGCAAGAAAAATGTCTGTGATAAAGACCTCATCTGCCCATTCAAACGCTCGACCAAATTGAACCAGATGATCCTGTGTACGGCTGTAGCGGTGCGGTTGAAAAAGGACAACAAGACGCCTCTGGCCGATTGCTTCTTTGATACCACGCAATGTTGTATGGATCTCTGTTGGGTGATGAGCATAGTCATCTATTTGCAAGATGCCATGGGCATCACCACGTTTCTCACAGCGTCTTTTAACTCCGGTAAAACCCTTCAAAGCAGAGCGAATTGCTTCTTCAGGAATTCCTAAATGCAGTGCCATTAAAAAGGCCGCAGCAGCATTCAGAGCATTATGCCGGCCAATAGCGGCCACCGAAATTTTTTTAAAACGCCCTATGTCAAAGCTTAAATTCCACTCTTTCTGCTCAAAATTTTTAATCACATGCTTGCATTTAGTAGAAAAACCGTAGCTTTCCCCCTTCTGCATCTTCATATGGTCACCGCAGTAGAGCAAAAATTCCTTGACTTGAGAGGCAAAAGTGGCATAACTCTCGCGCAGCGCTTGCTCTGTTTTGTAATGATCCATGTGTTCTGGTTCAACATTAGTAATGATCGCAACATCGGGAGAATAGTTTAAAAGAGAACCATCACTCTCATCTGCTTCAAAAAGGAAGTGTCCACCTTTCCCTTTTTGCCCATTGCGATTATTCAAAAGTCCTCCTAAAGCAAAGGAAGGATCCATTTTTGCCTGCAAAAGAATTGCAGTAAGCATGCTGCTAGTGGTTGTCTTCCCATGTGTGCCCGCAATCGCTACACTCTTATGATCAACAATCAGCTCTGAAAGTAGCTCAGACCTATGAAGCATCTTGCAACCTAAAGCCTCAGCAGCTTGAAATTCAGGATTGTCAGGTGTAATCGCTGAACTATAAACTACAGTATCTGCACGCGAAATATGAGAAGCAGAATGCTCTTTGTAAATCACGGCACCCTTTTTTTCGAGCTCGCTCAAAATCGAGGAACTACCTTTGTCCGAACCCTGAACCCACATCTGTT
>CAZXQV010000247.1:0-1560 GCA_964643195.1 uncultured bacterium
CAGTAGTACCCAGCTATTGTGAGTATGTTTCTTGACTGCTTTCATTAGCAATTCACAAGATATGTTGTAAAATAGACCTTTAATGTCGAATTCTAAAATCCAGTTATATTGCCAACAACGCTCTCGCGTAATACCTACAGCATCAAGTGCTGATTTGTGTGGTCTATAGCCGTAAGAGTCCGACAGAAAATAAGGTTCCACTTCTGGTTCAAATACTAGCTTTACAACCATCTGTGCTATTCGATCGCTAACTGTGGGGATCCCCAACAAACGAGTACCTCCTGATTTCTTTGGAATCGGTACCGCTTTGACCGCTGGTGGGAAATAGCACCCTGAGGACATCCTATTCCATAGTTTATACAGATTGTTTTTGAGATCTTTTGCAAAATCTTCTAACGATTCCTCATCAACACCCGCTGCTCCAGCATTGGTTTTTACACGCTCATAGGCTTGCACTACCAGTTGCTTTGGTATGTTAAATGGTTTTGTCTTTTCCAATACTTCCTCCTGAAAAAATTCTCAGTTGAATATTAAATCCGACTGCCTGACGCAACCCCTTCGCTCCACAGTCATTACAACTGCTTCATCACTACTACAAGTTGCTCCGCCCCAGTGCTTTACATCGGTACTCTCATCCTTATGGTGACATCCACTTGGATTTCTCCCTTAACATTAAAACGACTGGTTCCCGCAGTTCCCTGTAAAAGCCCAGATCAGATTCACGCCATCTATACGCCGGACACCGCTCACACAATAGCCAGACACCCTGTGAGCTTATCCCAGGTTATGGAAACGCCCCTGGTTTCGATGTCAATTCTCTGGATTACGACGCGTCAACAATGGTTCAGGTTTATTCGTCTTTCTGATCCATACCTGCCGGGTTAATACCCGCACTTTACTCCAACGCTTATGACCATCACTCTTAATGACAGCCACTTGGAGTGGTTTGAAGCCTGCTTCTGGAAACCGACTTCGAAGGGCCTGCCTTCATCTTCTACAGAGCTTAAGCACAAGCTCTTAGTTTATGTTGAACATAAACCTCTTTCTCGTGCGCCTGCGGCGCACTTTCTATGCTCCAATGGGCACGAGCGGCGCTATTTAATAGCTTGGCATTTGAGGGCAATGAAGTGATATAAAATCTTTGTTCTGCATGTTTTTTACCCTGTTTTTCGACGAAAGAATTGACTACGCCAATACTTTTTAGACCTGGCCACTGATGTACTTTTTGAAGCCAATCAATTGCTTCAGATGAATAAGCAATACGTTGTTCAATCCTGCCGTTTCCTTTGTCATTCTCTTCAGAAGAATCACAGGTGGAAATGAGTTTTGGATTGGCAAAATAATCGGCCACATCCTTATGCAGTGTGCCTTGATTTCCTTTCAAAGAGATAACATAGTCTCCTCCTTGGGCAATTATCTGTGCACAAATATCCCTTTGAGCACCCATAGCATCAATGGTAACTATGCGACCCTGTAAATCAAGTAACTCTATTAGTTTTGGCAATGCGGTAATTTCATTACTTTTACTGTCTACTTTTTCTTGCGCAAGCACCAGTTGAT
>CAZXQV010000248.1:0-1555 GCA_964643195.1 uncultured bacterium
TGTTAAAACTCTTTAGAAATGTCCTCTATCTAAACTCATTAGAAATGTCCACAGTTGCTCATATTCCTTCCATAAATATCTCGGGGGATTCTGGGGGCAGAGCCCCCAGAGTTATTCCTTCACAGTCATCGCCGTCTCCGGCTGTTCTGTACTTAAAGTATACACCATCTCAATGACCATAAGGTTTTGAGTAACCCTGTCTGATCTCAGCCTCCTTTTGGGCTTTAGAGTATCGGGGTCTAAATAGATAAGAATGCTCTCTATGTGGTTTATATTTTGCTGTTTTTTCAGATTTCGATGGTGTTAGCGCAATCTTTGGCACACGTTGATTTAGTAACTCCTCTTTTGTAAAAGCAATAAAATCTACTGCTTTATCGTCATGCCACACACTCATTTCACCATCCATATGTATGCGAATATAAATCTTGCTCTTGGGGGCTATCGGTTCACCAACAGCTTTTTTTACCTGATATAGTTGCCCCCCATAAGAAAAAGACCAATTATGTTGAATCTGGCGTTCACTTTCCCAACAAAATATTTGATTCAAATCAATGTGTCCCACATCTCTGTGTGCGGAAACGAGATTTTTTGCCTTTCGTTCAAATTGTTTATTCAAATTTATTAAAAAATCCTCTTCCAAAAATACATTGGCTGCCTCTATGGTTTTAATACCTGCAACCTTTAAGGCCTTAATAAAACGGTCCTGATAAACTCGATGGCTCCGCTCGACTCGTCCTTTAGCTTGTGGAGAATAGGCTTTGATAATTTCTATACCTAGTTTTTTACAGGCTTTTTGAAAATGACTTAGTTTCCCTTTTTTCGGAGAAATATACGCTGTTTTTAAATCAACATATACGGCTAGAGGTATTCCATAGAGTTTTATCCATTGCCACAGTGCCCTGAATATTACTGCTGTAGTTTCACCATGATCCATTACTGATAAAGTTTTGCCTGTGGCATCGTCTATTATGTTCAGAAGGCACGTATGTTTACCTTCATCTAACCAATCATGAATAGAGCCATCTATTTGCAGTAATTCACCAAATTGAGCGCGACGCTCTCTTCGGGGGTGATGCCGCTTTCTTTGGAATTGCTTGACCCACAAACCCTCAGATATTAGCCAACGTCTTAAAGTTTCATGATCAACATCGTATCCATCTCTTGACAAATACTCTGATGCTAAAGTGGGACCGAATCCCTCGTATTTTTCTTTGTACCTATTTATAATCGTTTCTTGATGCGGGTGTTTTCTATTGGACTGTTGATCGCGGTTTTTATGGACAAGCCCTGCATCGCCTTGCTTTAGATAAGACTTGTATATACGTCGTGCTTGTCTATAACTTATATTGCACTGTCTTGCTGCTTGTTTTAGAGTCAAACAGCCTTGCTTTACCATTTCAAATATCCCTTTCCTTGATCGCTCTTTACTACTCATTTTTAGTCCCTCCTCCATCTGATACCTCCCAAATTGAGTTAATAGTGCTCAATTTAGAGTACCACTATAGAGGACATTTCTAACGAGTTATTGAGAGGACATTTTCATGGAGTTTCTACA
>CAZXQV010000249.1:0-1516 GCA_964643195.1 uncultured bacterium
ATTGTTATAGGAGACGAGATCCCTCAGTGTAAAACCATCATGGCAAGTGACAAAATTGATCCCTTTGGTCGGGGTTTTGTAAAGATCATTGGAGCCGCAGATGCGTGTCGCAAAATTGCTGATCTCTCCATCTGTTCCTTTCAGAAAGCGACGGACAGAGTCTCGGTATAGTCCATTGTACTCCAAGAAGCTCTTCCCCGGAAAACTGCCCACTTGATAAAGGCCGCCTGGATCCCACGGCTCCGCAATCATTTTTGTCTTTGCCAAAAGGGGATTTTTACAAATCGCCTCAATAAGAGGTGGATGAGCAAGGGGCTGACCCTTTGGCCCACGTGTCAAAATAGATGCCAAATCAAAACGGAATCCATCGACATGCATCTGCTCAACCCAATAACAGAGGCTGTCAATAATGAGCTTATGCACAACAGGATGATTGCAATTAACGGTGTTTCCGCAACCTGAAAAGTTGAGATAGTTGCCTTCATCGTCAATCATATAATAGACATCATTGGCTAGTTCATGGAAAGCGCAAGAATGAGGCGTGTGGTTGTAGACCACATCGAGAAAAACCTCAATGTCAGATCTATGAAATGCTTTAACCATGCTCTTGAACTCTTCGATCGTCCCATAGCTTTCCATTAAGGAGAAAAAATTGAGGGTGTTATAACCCCAGTAATTCAAAAGTGGCTTGCCCCGCGTATTTTTGAAAGGGGTTTCTCGCTCAAACGCAAAGATCGGCATCAACTCTACCGCAGTGATACCAAGAGATTTTAAGTAAGGAATCTTCTCTTCAACACCTTTAAAATTCCTTGCAAAAGCGTGTACATGCATCTCATAGATAATAAGATTTTTAAGAGGAATATTGGGGTGTTGATCATCTTCCCAGTCGAAGGGGAGTTCTGGATGAATCACTCCACGCATGCTACGCGAGTACGGATCAATCACAAGTTTGCCATTAACGCGGTAAGCATAGGTATCTTCATGAGGAATTCCTTCGACAAACAGATGCCAAATATCACCTGTTTGTTGTAGCTTAAGTTCTTCCTGAAGCTCGCCTTTTTTGAAAAGGCAGAGAGTGGGCTCCTTTTGGGAAAAAATTGCAAAATTGACACCACTATCTCTGATAGAGGCGCCAAGCGGCGTCGGATTTCCTCGTGCAGTAGCAAGTTTGGTTGTCTTCATTGCCTCTGTATTAGCAGCCCGTTTTCAAAATTGCAACAAAAAGCTGACCAAAAAAGTATCTTCGTGATATAACCAAACTAATAAATAATCTGTATACTCAAAAGGATTCATACTATGTCTCTCGAAAATGCAAAAGAAAATTTAAAAGAATTTGGAAAGGAGCTCGGGTTGGAAGGTCTCGTCTATGATGAGAACAACACCTGTATTCTTGGTATCGATGATGAATTTTCGATGCATCTTACCTATGAGCCAAATTCTGATAGACTTTACGTCTATTCTACACTTTTGGATGGATTGCCTAAAGATGATAGAACAAAGTTGAAGCTCTACGAAA
>CAZXQV010000250.1:0-1510 GCA_964643195.1 uncultured bacterium
ATCGAGGGCCTGATAAACCTGAAGGAGTCGAATGTACGGTTTGATGTGAATGCGATGACGTTGCAAGTGGAGGAGTTGACTGTGACGCTGTTCCAGAAGGTGGTGGTGGAGATGATGATTGTGGAGAATGAGACGACGCTGCAGCCAAAGTTTGTCATCTCCCTCAAAAAGGAATCTGCAGATTCATGCGCTAAACAACCGAAACTGGATCTTTAATTAAGTAAAAAATAAGTTTTGCGAAAGACTAGACTAACTAAATAGAAAGAGCTTCATGGGAAACCAGTGCACTAGATTCTCGTGTAGCTCTTAAAGTCTTATTATTCTATAATCCGGCGATGCTTTCTTTAGGACTATAAGAAGCCTTTTGATAAACCTCGCCTGATTTTTCAGAGAAAGCCTGGCCGATGGACGAAGCGAAATTTCCTCCTCCAGCCAGAACTTGAAAAGATCATTAGATTTCTGGCCCGAAACGATGCATTCCATGCGCTTGCTTGCGCAATACTGCCAGAAATCCTTCAAATGTTACGACGTTGATCTCACAGTAATTGTTGAGGACGTGTCTCAGCAATTGTTTGATCGGGGCTTGCCGGCTATAATGCTTGTCATTACTCGGTTTCTTTATGGAAATCCCCGTGTTCAGAGCGTCTGTCTCGTTCTGAAAGACCACAGAACTGATTTCGCCATAAGCACGGCGTCGGACGTGGACTTCTGTCAGCGTAGGCAAAAATATTGCTTAAGCAAACACAAGAGCGCGTGGATGGCACGCTCGATTTTCACAAATAAACTTTGAACGTGTTAGTCGCGAAGTGAGGGGAGAAGGATTCTAGTTTTTCGCATAAAAGTTCTCTTTGACCCCGGCAAAATGGGATTTATTTAAAGACCTACAAGCGGCTGGCTCTTGATCGGAATCATAAATATTTTATTATATTAATCAATAATGTCCATGAACTGTAATTAAATTACCGGAAGGTAAGAAAATCATCGTTTGCGGGTTCCCATCACAGTCATATCCTTGCGCAATGTAGACATTTTCTTCATATCGCGAGCCTTTTGGGGGTTCATCTTCTTTTACCGTCCTTGGCTTTAGTTCACCTGTTACTAACTCATCGGTAATATGACTAGGATTGGCTGGAAGGGCAGCAAAAACTAGAGGCACTAAGAGAAGGACAGAGTGCAGCAGCATGAAAAAAATTAATTTACCAAATTTGGAGTATACTTCGTAAAATTGAGTAGACCAACTAAATATGGAAATGTACCGGGGTACAAAAACCACCAAGCCACAATACCCGTTTAGCGCCACCGACTACCAAATACGGAAACTACAGAGAATGTACATCCTCCCAGCCAAGAACACTGTGCCCTTGGCCATCACAAATGGAGAAGAACCCAAAAAGATGCTCTCCAAGGCCAAAATCATTATCGGCGCCGTCATCCTCGTCTTCTCCATCATCGGCATCTTCCTCCTCATCTCCCTCAACCGCACCCCCGAAAAGAACGAGGAGGAAAAGGA